>DASYRA010000073.1:0-24940 GCA_036004845.1 Candidatus Limnocylindria bacterium | reverse complement strand
GCAACGAGTTCGAGATCATGTGGCAGGTGCCCCGCCAGGCATGGGGCGAGTACGCCGACTCCGGGGTGGTGCTGCCGCTCGACCTCGATGCCGAGCTGGAACGATGGGGCACCAAGGGCGCCGTCCAGTAGAGAGGCATCGGTACACTCGCAGACGTCTGTGTCCGACCTCGTCCCCGTCATCCGATCCGATGCGCACCTCGCCCACGCCGGGCTGATCGAGCTCGCCAGCGGGGTCGAGATCCCCTGTTTCGAGTCGCCGGAGCGGATCATCGCCATCGAGGCCGCACTCACGGCAGATGGCGGCTACGCCTTCGAGGCGCCGGCGGAGCACGGCCGGGCGCCGATCCTGGCGGTCCACGACGCCGACATGGTCGACGTCTTCGAGCACGCCTGGACCGATGCGCTCGCCGCCGGGGCGACCGACGGCTCGCGGGCGTGGCTCCCCGACACGTTCCTGCTGGCCGCCTACCGCGGCCCGATGTCGCCGAGCGAGCTGCCCGCGGCACGCCACCACCAGCTCGGCGCCTACCTGTTCGACACCGCCACGCCGATCGTGGCCGGGACGTGGGGAGCCTCCCTGGCCGCCGTTGACGTGGCGGTGAGCGCCGCCGAGCGGGTGGTCGGTGGGGCGGGGCTGGTCTACGGCCTGTGCCGGCCGCCGGGACATCACGCCGCGCGTGGGATGCTGGGCGGGTATTGCTACTTCAACAACGCCGCGATCGTGGCCGAGTGGTTCCGACGGGAGGGAGGGGCGCGGCGGGTCGCGATCCTGGACATCGACTACCACCACGGCAACGGCACGCAGCAGATCTTCTGGGAGCGGGGCGACGTTCTGTACCTCTCGCTCCACGCCGATCCGGCGCGCGCCTACCCCTACTTCTCCGGCTACGCCTCGGAGCGTGGTGACGGAGATGGGGCGGGCCGGACCCGCAACTGGCCGCTCGCGGAGCGCACCGGGCTCGATGGCTATGCCCTGGCGCTGGCCGAAGCGCTGGACATGGCGGCGGCCTTCGCGCCGGACGCCCCGCTCGTGATCTCTGCCGGCTTCGATACCTTCGAGCGTGACCCGATCGGCGACCTGGCGCTGCGCACCGCGGACTACGCGGAGATCGGCCGCATGATCGCCGCCGTGCGGATGCCGACGATCGTCCTGCAGGAGGGCGGCTACGCGGTCGACGCGCTGGGGCTCAACGTCGTCGCCCTGCTCTCCGGCCTGCGCGGCGCGTGACGTCGCGGCTGCAGGGCCGGCCGCTGTGGCCGGCCTACCTGGCCACCTTCACCTTCACCCTCGGCCAGTGGGCGTCGGGGATCGCGATCCCGCTCCATGTCCAGTCGCTCGGCGGATCGCTGACCGAGGCCGGCACGATCGCCGCCGTCCGCTTCGGGCTCGGAGCGGTCTTCAGCCTGCCGTTCGGCGCGGTGGCGGATGCCTGGGGCACGCGACGGACGGTGACGGTGGCCGTCCTGGGCAGCGCGGTGGTCAACCTGACCCCGCTGCTCGCGCAGGCGACCGGGACGACGGCGCCGCTGTATGGGTGGGCCGTACTCTCGGGGCTCACCTCGTCGCTGTTCCTGCCGGCGATCGGTGCCTACGTGGCCGGCAGCGCCGACGAACGGCGGCGTGGGTCGGCCTTCGGCTGGATGACACTCGGGACACACAGCGGGGTCGCGCTGGGCCCGGCGGTTGGCGGGCTGGCCTGGCAGCACCTCGGCATCCCGCAGACCTACCTCCTCGCCGCCGGCCTGGCCCTGGCCGCGCTGGCTGGACCGATCGCGATGAGCGGCGCCATCCGGACCCGGATCGACGTTCGCGGGCTGCCCGCCATGGTCGGCGCGCTGGCGCGGGACCGCGTTGTCGTCGGCTGCTGGGTGGCGGGCTTCGGGATCGGCTTGCCATGGGGTGCGGTGAGCGGTCTCTTCCCGCTATTCGGGACCTCGATCGGGCTGGCCGCCGGCTCCATCGGCCTGTTGCTGGCGCTCCAGTCGATCACGAACGGCCTCTCGCGCGTGCCGCTCGGTCGCCTGATCGACCGGAGGGCGGTGCCGCCACTGGCCACTGCCGGCGGATGCGCTCTCTACGCGGGGATCACCTCGCTCCTCGGCATCCAGGCAGGACCGCTCGGCATCGCGCTCGTCTTCATGAGCGGCATCCTGGCGCTGGCCTTCACGCTGATGATGGTCCAGGTCGTGATCAGCGAGCGCGCGCCGGTCGCGCTGCGGGCGACCGGGCTGGGCGGCTACTCGACGGCCCTCTCCGCCGGCCTGGGGCTCGGGCCATTCATGGCGGGCGCGGTCGCCGAGTCCGGCGGCTTCGGGATCGGCTACGCGAGCGTCGCGGCCGCTGCCGTGATGGTGGCGGGCCTCGCCGCCGCCCTGCTGCGTGGCGCACGTCGGGTCGCGCGGGTGGCGGCCTGAGCTAGCCCCGCAGGATCTCGGCAAAGGCCGCGGGATCCACGTTGCCGCCGCTGATCACGATCACGCGGTGGTCGTCGCCGGCCGGTTGCGGAGCCGCGCCGGAGAGGTGCGCCGCCATCCCGGCCGCGCCAGACGCCTCGACCACCAGGCGCGCTCGGGTCGCGAGCTGGCGCATCGCGTCGGCCATCTGCTCCTCGCTGACGGTCACGATCTCGTCCATGAAACGGCGCAGGTGCAGGAAGGGGAGCCAGCCGAGATGCTCGACGCGCAGTCCATCGGCCATGGTGCGGGTGGTGAGCGATCCGTCCCAGCGCACGATCTCGCCCTTGGCCAGCGACTCCTGCGCGTCGGCCGCCAGCTCGGGCTCAACGCCGATCACCCGAGCGTTCGGTGCCAGCGCCTTGACGGCGGTGGCGATCCCGGCCGAGAGACCGCCGCCGCTCACCGGGATGAGGACGCTGGTGACGTCGGGCATCTCCTCGGCGATCTCGAGGCCGCAGGTCCCCTGCCCCGCGATGATCCGCCGATCGTCGTACGGCTCGATCATCACCCGCCCATCCCGCTCCACGAGCTCCAGCGCGACCGCGTGGCGCTCCTCGCCTGTTCGCCCGGCGACCACGATCTCGGCGCCGTCGCGGCGCACCCCCTCGACCTTGACCGGCGGAGCGTCCTCGGGCATCACGATCACGGCCTGGGCTCCCAGCAGCCGCGCGGCACGGGCGACCGCCTGGGCATGGTTGCCGGAGGAGTAGGTCACGACCCCTCGAGCCCGCTCCTCGTCGGTCAGCGAGGCGACGGCGTTATAGGCGCCGCGCATCTTGAAGGCGCCCACCGGCTGGAGGCTCTCCGGTTTGAGCCAGGTTCGATCATCCCAGAGCAGGAGCGGAGGCTGGAGGGCCACTCCCCGGATGCGCTCGGCGGCGGCGCGGATCTCCTCGATGGTCACCAGCTCCAATCCGTCGAGCTGGTCGGCGTGCTCTTCCAGGTGGCCGAGGATGAAGCGATCGACGATCTGGCTGACCGTCATCTCGCCGCGACTCGGGTGCACCCCCCGCGCCTCCCATACCTCGTCCGGCAGGCCCGTCAGCGTGGCGGAGACCGCGCCGATCTCCGCGGTCACGCGGCGGAGCAGCTCGGCCGGGTCGGTGCGCCGTTCCCGCTCGATGCCTGCGATACGGCCCGCATCGGTCTTGGTCCGTCCGAAGGGGAGTGGCTCGGCGTTGCCGGCGGCCGACGCCGCCGCGACCTTGCGCACCTGCTCGTGCCAGTAGCCGGGAAACTCCGCCAGGTGAGCCCACACCTGCCCCGCCTCCCAGCGCTCGGACGCCCCCGGATCGGGATCGGTCAGGCCGGCGGGAAGCGGCCGCGCGGCGTGCTCGGCGAGCCTCCGCTCGGCAGCGGCCATTCGCGCCAGCGCGATCGCCGCAGTCTGGCTGGTCATTGGTTCGCTGGCCGTTCGACGATTGGCGTCGTCAGTGTGCCGAGCCGTTCTACCGCCAGCGTCACCTCGTCTCCGGGTTCGAGGTACCGCTTCAGGATCTCGTCGCGGACCTCCAGCAGGCAGCCGGTGCCAACCGTTCCCGAGCCGATCAGGTCGCCGGGACGCAGCCGCGTGTCGGCGCTGGCGCGGGCCAGCATCTCGCCGAAGCTGAACTGCGCGTCGGCCCACGTCCCGTGGCTGAGCTCCGTCCCGTTGACCGTGGCTGTCATGGCGAGGTTGTAACCCCTCTCCGTGCGCGCGTCTGCGAGCTCATCGGGCGTGACGAGCCAGGGACCGATGGACGAGGCGAAATCCTTCCCCTTGGCGGGTCCCAGGCGGACTGCCGTCTCCTCGCGCTGCAGGTCGCGGGCGCTCCAGTCGTTGAAGATCAGGTACGCGCCGATGGCCTCCTCGGCTCGCTCCGCCGGCGCGTCGCGGACCGGCGTGTCGATCAGGGCGGCGACCTCGAGCTCATAGTCGAGCTCCTGCGACGCAGCAGGCCGCCAGACCGGATCGCCCGGTCCCCGTATCTCCGAGACGTTGGAGAAATAGAAGATGGGGATCCGATACCACGCCTCCGGGACGGTCCCGCCGCGGCGCTCCCACATCGTCCTGACGTGGCCCTCGAAGGCATAGAAGTCCCGCAGCGACGGCGGCTCCAGGATCGGGGGGCCGAAGTCGAGGTCCGATGCTTCGAGCGAATCCGCGTCCCCCGCCGCGTCGACGAGCTCGCGGAGCGCTTCTACCCGCAGCCCGCGGGCGAGGAGTGCGTCCAGGGTGGTCAGCGGCTGGCGATGTAGCGTCGAGTTGTGCGTCAGACGCGGGTCTCCCTGGACCTGGCCCCGCCGGATCGGCTCCAGGTCGAGCCAACGGGCGGGTGCGTCGCCCGTGACTTCAGCGTCGGAGGCGGCAGCGAGCCGCCAGGGGGTGCCGGCCGGAGCTCCGGCCTCGCGGACATGCGCAATCTTCATTGCGGGTGGAGTCTACGGGCCACCGGGAACAGGAGGATCAGAGGTTGCCGCGCTTCTCCTGCTCCCGCTCGATCGCCTCGAAGAGGGCCTTGAAGTTGCCCACTCCGAAGCCGCGCGAGCCGTGGCGCTCGATGATCTCGAAGAAGAATGTCGGGCGGTCCTGCACCGGCCTGGTGAAGATCTGGAGCAGGTAGCCCTCCTCGTCGCGGTCCGCCTCGATCCCCAGCTCCTCGAGCGTCTGGATCGGGACCCCCACGTCGCCCACCCGGTCTGCCAGCGTGGCGTAGTACTCGTGCGGGAGCCCGAGGAACTCCACGCCGCGCTCGCGCAGGGCCCGCACCGTGCCGACGATGTCCTCGGTGCGCAGCGCGATGTGCTGCGTCCCCGCCTCGAGGTAGTAGTCGAGGAACTCCTGGATCTGGCTCTTGCGCTTCCCCTCGGCAGGCTCGTTGATCGGGAACTTGATGCGTCCGTTGCCCGATTGCATCACCTTGCTCATCAGGGCGCTGTACTCGGTGTGGATCACCTTGTCGTCGTAGTGGATCAGCTGACTGAACCCGAGCACGTCGCGGTAGAAGTCGACGAAGCGGTTCATGTCGCCCAGCGCCACGTTGCCGACACAGTGGTCGACCTCGAGCAGCTGCTGTCCGGTGGCGGCAGTCGCGGGCTTGGTGATGCGGTGATAGCCCGGCGCGAAGGTGCCGTGGTAGTCGCTGCGGTCGATGAATGAGTGGAGCACCTCGCCATAGGTGTGGATCGCCGAGCGGCGCAGAACCCCCTTCTCGCCGGGGACCTCGGTTGGCTCCAGGGCGCTCGTCGCCCCGCGCGATGTGGTCTCGCGCCAGGCCGAGGACACGTCGTCCACCGCGAAGGCGATGTCGTGCACCCCGTCGCCGTGGCGGCGGACGTGCTCGGCCAGCTCGCCGATATCGGAGATGGGAGCGGTGAGGACGAAGCGGATGTCGTTCTGCACCATCACGTAGCTGGCGCGATCGCGGACGCCCGTCTCGAGGCCGGCGTAGGCGACCGGGGTGAAGCCCCACAGGGCCCGATAGTAGGCCGCGGCCTGCTTGGCGTTGCCGACCCAGAACTCGACGTGGTCGATCCCCTTCAAGGGGAGGAAGTCGGCCGCCGCGTCCGCGGCGGCAGGGCGAGCGAGCGTATCGGTCATGGCGCCGATTGTACGGCGGCCGTCAGCGCCACCTCGATCATGCGCTCGACCGCCGCATCCAGCTCCTCGAGCGACATGTACGTCTCCTCCGTGCCCGCCTCCTCGTTGAGGACGTCGCTCACCGTCAGCAGACAGGCGGCCTGCACCCCGGCACGCGCCGCGAGGTAGAAGAGGACCGATGCCTCCATCTCGAAGGCGAGCACCCCGCGATCGCGCCACTTGCTGAAGTAGTCGGCATCGGTGTTGTAGAAGACGTCGACCGATGCCACCGGCCCGATCCGCACCGGGATCCCCGCCTGCTCGGCCGCGTGAACCAGGCTATGGGTCAGGGCGAAGTCGGCGGTCGGGGCGTATCGGTCCCCATGCAGGTAGGTGTTGGTGGCCCCATCGGTCGGGCAGGCCGAGAGGGCGACCACCAGGTCGCCGGTCTTGAGTCCCGGGGCGATGCCGCCGCAGGTGCCGACGCGGACTAGCTGCTGTGCACCGAGCCGCAGGAGCTCCTCGGCCACGATCGCGAAGCTCGGCGTGCCCATGCCAGAGGTCTGGACGCTGACCGGATGTCCCTGGTAGGTGCCGGTCCAGCCAAACAGCGCCCGGTGCTCGGTGACCTGCTTCGCCTGGGCGAGGCCGCCATCGAAGCGCTCGGCGATCCTGCGCGCGCGGTTGGGGTCGCCCGGCAGAAGAACGAGCGGGGCGTAATCGCCGGGTTCTGCGCGGAGGTGGATCTGCGGCATGCCCGATAGGGTAGCGCCCGCTACGATCGCCCGAGATGCTCAACCCTCATGACGCCGACCTCGCGTTTGCGGTCGACCTTGCGGGCCGCGCCGGTGCGCTCCTGACCGCCAGCTACGAGCGGTCGATGAAGGTCGATCGCAAGAGCAGGCGGGACGTGGTCACCAACGTCGACTACGCCAGCGAGGCGCTGGTGATCGAGGCCATCAGCCACCGATTCCCGGCCGACGCCATCCTGGCGGAGGAGTCCGGCCGCCAGCACGGGGCGAGCCGGACGGTTCGTAGCCGCTGGGCACGGCGCACGTGGGTCATCGACCCGCTCGACGGGACCGTGAACTACGCCAACGGCATCCCGTTTTTCTGCGTCTCGATCGGGCTGGTCGAGGCGGGCGTGCCGGTGGTCGGCGTGGTGCTCGACCCGCTGCGCGGCGACTGCTATGCCGCGGCCGCGGGCGGTCCGGCGACCCTCAACGGCCAGCCGGTCCATGCCAGCGACAAGGCGGACCTGGGCGACTTCCTGGTGAGCCTGGCGATCATCGGGCGCGGCGGCATCGCCCGAGAGCGCCGCGTGGCACACGAGATCCGGATCGGGCGCCGGATGGGGAGCGCCGCGCTGGCGCTGGCATATGTCGGGTCGGGCCGGTTCGATGCCTTCGTGCAGAACGGCGGGCTGTCGCTGTGGGACATCGCGGCGGCCGGGGTGATCGCGGAACGGGGTGGGGCGACCGTCACCGATCTGCACGGAGGGCCGTGGTGGAACGTCGCCAAGCGCGGCCCCCGGCTGAGCGTCGTGGCCGCTCCGCCACCGCACCACGGGAAGCTGGTTGAGCTGCTACGCGCGGCGCGAACGACAATCGAGACGCGTCGCTAGGGGCGGCGGGCCGCCTCCTCGATGACGGCGGCGAGCATGGCCAGCGTTCGGGCGGTGGCGCCCCAGATCCGATGACCGGCGTAGCGATACACCGCGGCGTGGAGCTGCCAGCCCGGACCCTCGATCAGCTCCTCGCTGACGGCCGCGTCGGCGAACAGGTGGCGCAGGGGGAGCTCGACGATCGCCGCCACCTCGTCGGTATGGGGCGTCAGCGCCGGACGTGCCGCCATCGTTCCCACGAACGGCCGCAGCTCGAAGTTGCTGACCGGGATCCAGACGTCGTCCAGCTCGCCGGCGATGGTGATCGACATCGGATCCGCACCGATCTCTTCGAACCCCTCGCGAAGCGCGGTCTCCTCGAGGGAGGCATCGGTCGCGTCCGCCGCCCCACCAGGGAGCGAGATCTCGCCGGGGTGCTCGCGGAGCTCCGCATGGCGGACCGTGAGCGGCATCATCAGCTCGCCGCCCGCATCGGGGTAGAGCAGCAGGAGGGTCGCCGCCGAGCGGGCGGGCGGGAACGCGGCACGGTCGTAACGCGGCACGGCCGCGTCCGTGGCCGCGGCTCGCGGCGCGAAGCGCGGGTCGGCGGCGATGGGCCGGGTTGCGCCCCGGAGGGCGCTGGCGATGGCTTCCTGCCAGTCGCCCTCGCCGCGTAAGATTCGGTCCATGGCCTTCCCCGCTCCCGCTGGTCGCGACTCACTGACCCGCGCCGCCCTGTACAAGACGCGGGTGCTGGTCAACCGCACGCCGCACTTCACCACGCGGGCACGTCGCGAGGCAAATCGGGGGCTCGACCTGCTCGATGCACAGCTGGGGCTGAACCAGGTCAACCTGCCCGAGGCGGTGCGCGGCGTCGAGCTGATCATCCGCGCCACCCCATCGCTTGCCTTCGGGCTGCTGCGGGACACCGCCTTCGTCGATCGCTTCAGTGCTGCGCTGCGCCACCTCGGCCTGCGCGGGATCGAGCAGCGGCTGGACGAGGTGACGCACTCGGTCATGGCCGAGCCGATCCCCGGGCCGACCGGCGGGCGCCGGCACCGCGACGAGCTGCCGGCCGAGGAGCGGGTCGATGCCGAAGGAAACCCGCTTCCGCCGCGGCCGGGCTTCTAGCCCGCAGGTCGCGCCGCGAGAGCAGCCAGGAGGGCGCCTTCCGTCGGTGTTCCGCCCAGCCCAAGCTTCGACCCGATGACGGAGGAGGGCGGGGGTTCCAGGTAGGTCGAGCGCAGCGCCTCCCAGGACGCCTGAGCGAAGACCGATGACGGCGTCCCGTGCAGGATTACCTTGCCGGCTCGCAGGACGACGACCCGGTCGAAGGCGCCGGCCACGAACTCCATGTCGTGGCTGATGGCGATCACGGTGCGGCCCGCAGTGTGAGCCGCTTCGACGACGCGCTGCACGATCTCCACGCCGCGCCGGTCCTGTCCGGTGGTCGGCTCGT
Source organism: Candidatus Limnocylindria bacterium (assembly GCA_036004845.1). GTDB lineage: Bacteria > Chloroflexota > Limnocylindria > QHBO01 > QHBO01 > CF-167. Next base: position 15,860 of record DASYRA010000073.1, on the reverse strand, counting down.
CGAGGACCAGGACGGGCGTCCCCATCGCCTGCACCGATGCGAGCGCCAGAAGCTTGCGGCGCGAGGCACCGAGGTCGTATGGGTTGGTGCCCGCCTCCGCCTCGAGGCCAACCTCGGCCAGCGCGCCGTCGACCGCCGCGCGCAGGGCGCTCCCGCGCATCCCGAGGTTGCGCGGCCCGAACTCCACCTCGCTGCGCACGCTGCCGGCAAAGATCTGCCGATCGGGGTCCTGGAAGGCGAGGCCGACCGAGCGGGCCAGCTGCGCGACCGTTCGCCCCGCCACGTCAGCCCCATCGTGGAGGACGCGGCCCGATGTCGGTCGCAGGAGCCCGTTGAGGTGGCGTACCAGCGTCGTCTTGCCGCTCCCGTTCTGCCCGACCAGGGCCACCCGCTGGCCGGCCGGGATGCGGAGGTCGATGCGATCGAGGGCCAGTGCGCCGCCGCGCGGGTAGCGGTAGGTGACTGCCTCGAACGTGAGATCGGTCATCCGGCGAGCGCCCCCTCGAGGCGGGCCAGGGCCGCCGGCGGCAGACCCGCGTCCGCAGCCGCCCGCCGGAGGCGCACCGCCGCCGGGGGAGCCACGCCGAGATCGACCAGCCGGGGATCGGCCAGGATCTCGGCCGCCAGCCCATCCAGCACCGCGCGACCGGCGTCAAGCGCCACGATGCGCGAACAGATCCCCGCCAGCAGGTCGGTCTTCTGCTCGGCGACCAGGATCGACGCCCCGTCGGCCGCGAGGCCGGCCAGGGCCGTCGCGACCATCTCGGTTCCGGCAGGGTCGAGATGCGCGGTCGGCTCGTCGAGCACCAGGTGCGCGGGGCGCAGCGCCAGCAGCCCGGCGATCGCGACCAGCTGCTGCTGCCCGCCGGAGAGTTGGGCCGGGTCGCGATCGGCGAGCGGCTCGATCCGGAGCGCGGCCAGCGCTTCGTCGGTTCGAGCGATCAGCTCGGGACGTGGCACGCCCAGGTTCATCGGTCCAAAGGCCACCTCCTCGTAGACCGTGGTGGCCACCCCGGAAAGCTGCGTGGCCGGGCTGGCAAATGCGATCCCGATGCGCCCGGCCAGCTCGTGCATGGCGAGCGGTGCGGTGTCCTCGCCATCGAGCAGGACGCGGCCGCTGAGGGTCCCGCCGGCCGCTCGAGGCGCGAGCCCGGAGGCGACCAGGCAGAGGGTCGTCTTCCCAGCCTCGGAGGCCCCGACCAGGCCGAGCACTTCACCCGCGCGCAGCTCAACGCTCACCTCCCGCAGCGATGGGTGTGATGCCCCCGCATAGCGGTAGGTGACCCGCTCGAGCGTCAGCATCAGCCGAGCCAGCCCGGCAAGCCGAGGGCGCGGGCCGCGATCAGCAGCGGCACGGCCAGCACCAGCAACCAGCGCACCACTCGCTGGAGCGGGGTGTCAGACGGCCACCACAGCAGGGTCCGGGCCCCCGGGCGGGTGAAGCCCCGCGCCTCGAGCGCCATCGTCCGTTCCTCGACCTCCGCGATCGAGCCGAGGAGGACGGGTCCCGCCAGCGGCACCACCCCGCGCAACCGGCGCCAGATCGAGCCCTCGGTGTCGAGTCCGCGCGCCCGCTGGGCGGCGGTGATGGTGACCGCCCGCTCGACCATGGCGGGAACCGTCTGGACGGACGCCAGCACCACGAACGCAACTCGCGGCGACACGCCGCGACGCTCGAGGTCGAGCACCAGCGCCGCAGGCGCGGTGGTGAGGTAGAAGAGCGTGATCGCGCCGCTGATGGCCCCGATCCGGGCCAGCGTCTCGAGCGCGAAGCGCAGGCCCTCGGCGGTGGCCCGAATCGGGCCGACCTGGAAGAGGATCTCGCGGCCGGCCGGGAAGAAAAGCAGGTTCACGAGAAGCACGCTCACGGCGATCGGCAGGGTCAGCAGCAGCGCCGTACGGAGGAGGCGGCCGAGGATTCGCGCAGCGAGCGCCGGCAAGATCACCGCAAGAGCGGTCAGGACGGCGGGCCCGATCAGGCCGCCAACGAGCACGGCCAGGGCCGTCGTGACGGCAGCCAGTACCGCCTTGGTCAGCGGGTTCAGGCGATGGACGCCACTTGGCCCTGGCGTACCCAGGAACGATGGCAAGCGATTCGTCAGGCGGAGGGTTCCTCGAGCACCTGCTCACCCTGCGGGAAGCGTGCCTTGAAGCGGTCGGCCAGCGCCGAGAGGATCAGGTACACCGTGAAGAAGGTTGTCACCTTGTCGATTGGGTCGCTGATCAGGCCCTGCCCGGTCGTCGCCGCGTAGACATCGGCTCCGGCCTGCCGGAATGCGGCGACCAGGAAGTCGGTGCCAGAGTTGGTGACCCCACCGAAGACGCCCGCGGCGATCGGCGCGCTGATGAGGGCCGCCACGATCCCGGTGAAGACACCGGCCACGACCACGTAGGCCGCCGTCAGGTCGCGACGCACGAGGAGCAGTGCGAAGAGGCCCAGGATGGCGAGCGCGACGAGGGCGATGGCAACGTAGCCGAGCACGACGAAGATCGGGTCGACCTTGGCTGGGTCCGGAAGAAGGTCGATCTTGGTCTGGAAGATCTTGGTGTAGGCCTGGGATGCGGCCCAGGCGAGGAAGCCCACCAGCACCACCGTGACCAGGCCGCCGGCCACGAGCTCCTGGGTGGAGCGGTTGGGGCGCGGCCGCATGAACCCGGCGCGGCCTACCAGTCCGGCGATCACGCCGATCGCGACTGCAGTGATCGCAAAGGCGGCGGCCGGCTGGTACTGGAACGGGGGCGGGATGACGTACGACCACAGGACGTTGCCGACCCCGCCCGTCAGCGCGCCTGCCACCGGCCCGCACAGCACGCCGACCAGGATCGTCCCTATCGAATCGAGGTAGATCGGGATCTTGAGCGCCGAGGCAACGGTCTGGCCGAGGATCACGTTGACCCCGATTCCGACCGCCATGAGCAGGTAGGTGCGGGTCCCGAACTGCGACGAGAGCGAGGCGAGGCGGCCGGTCTGGACCAGCTCGAGGCCGTAGGTCACCACGGCCCCGATGACCATCGACACGGTGAGGATCAGGGCCCACGAGTTGGCTGCCTTCGTGTTGGCAAAGGTGCTTGGGTCGACGGCGTTTGCGTCGCCGAAGTCACCGAAGCCGATGATGCCGATGTACGTCGTGACGGCAAAGGCGACCAGCCCCGCGGCCACCCGCATCGGCCCCCATTCGCCGGTCTGGGCCAGCGTCAGGCCGGCGTACACGACATCGGCCACGATGAGGCCGATCGCTGCTGCCAGCGGCCAGACCTGTCCGGTCGCGTACAGGACCAGGCCAACCACAGCCCCGACCACCAGCCCGATCGTGATGCGAGTCCAGCGTGCGGCGTCCATCTCCCTCAACCTCCTATTCCAATGGTTGTGCGTCGCGGACCGGTGTCGCGACGGCGCGCGTGAGGCGTGCCAAGAGCTCGTCATGCATTCCGTCAGCATCGATCGCCATGGCGACCTCCACCGGCGTCCGCTGATTGTCCTCGGACCGGTACAGGCTGCCGGCCAGGTGTGCGTCGCTGCTTGTATCGCAGGCGAGCCGCTGGCTGACCGAGTCGGTGACGAGGTCCGGGCGCAGGAGCGACCCGATCAACGTCACGGGGTCGTGCAGGTAGCACCCGTCGATACCGTCCGCCTGCCGATGGAAGGCCACGTAGAAGCGAACCGCGTCGCGGACGACGGCTGCCAGGGGCGTGGCGGGCATCTCCTCGAGGTCGTCCAGAGTGAAGAGCACATCCTGCGTCGCGTCGAGCGGGAAGAGGCGCGAGATGGCGCTTGCGGCAAGGCACGCCTCGGCCGCCTCGGGATCGACGCAGGCGTTCCATTCGCCGGTCTCGGTCGTGTTGCCGCGCTCCTCCAGCGCGCCACCCATCCAGACCAGCTCGCGCAGCCCATCCGCGAGGTCCACGCCGTTCAGGGCGGCGGACGCCAGGTTGGTGAGCGGACCCAGCGCCACCACGGTCAGCTCGCCCGGATGGCGCTCGATGTGGGCACCCAGATAGCGGGGAGCAGGCACCGCGGTGTAGTCGGTCGAGCCGAGCTCCGGATCCTCGCCGGTCAGCTCGACGTAGCCCGTGCCGGTGGGGCCGTGCGTGTCCGGCGCGGTCCGCAGGCGCCGATGCAGGGGGCGCGCCGCACCGATGCTGACGGGAACGTCGCCGCGGCCGACCATGCGCAGGATCTTGCCGGTGTTGCGCGCCACGTGGTGGATCTCGACGTTGCCCGCCACGCAGGTGACGCCCCGCAGGTTGAGCTCCGGCGCGGTGGCCGCGATCAGCAGCGCCACCATGTCGTCGATCCCGGTGTCGACGTCCAGGATGACCGGGCGGGGGTCGGCGTCGGTCGGGGCCGCCTGCATTGGGGTCATCCTACCCCGCTATCCCGGCCAGCCACCGGCGCGCCCCACCTTGCTCCCCACCTCGGCGCCCAGCTGCGAGGCGATGAAGCGTGCGGCCGCCAGGACCCCCTCGAGATTCACCCCGGTGCGCACCCCCTGCCGATCGAGCAGGTAGACGAGGTCCTCGGTCGCCAGGTTGCCGGCCGACCCGGGCGCAAACGGCGAGCCACCGGTCCCGCCGGTCGAGGCATCGAAGCCGGTGATCCCCAGCTCCATGGCCGCCATCACGTTGGCGAGAGCGGTTCCCCGGGTGTCGTGCAGGTGCAGGGCCACCACGTCGGAGCCGATTCCGGCGGCGCGCAGCGCTTCGACCACGCGCCGCACGTCGACGGGGGCCGCCACGCCCAGCGTGTCGGAGATCGACAGCTCGTCGATCCCCAGCCGCAGCAGCCGTTCAGCGACGCTGACCACCGCCCGCTCGTCCACCGCTCCCTCGTAGGGGCAGCCGAAGGCCGTGCTGACATAGGCGCGAATCCACCAGCCGCGGCGGCGGGCCTCGGCGGCGATCGGCTTGAAGACGGCCAGCGACTCGTCGATGCTCATCCCGATGTTGTGCTGCACGTACGAGTCGGTGGCGGCCGTCATCAGGCAGATGGCGTCCACGTCGGCCGCGATCGCGCGTTGCAGACCACGCATGTTCGGGACGAGAACCGGGTAGCGCACGCCGGGGCGTCGGTCGAGCCGGCCCAGCAGCTCATCGGCATCGGCCATCTGGGGGACCGCGGTCGGGGAGACCAGCGAAGTAGTCTCGATCTCGAGCAGGCCGGCTTCGGCGAGCATGCCGATGAATGCGAGCTTCGCATCGGTCACCACGACGGTTGCCTCGGCCTGCAGCCCGTCCCGCGGACCGACCTCGTAGATGCGCACCTCTGGCCGGCTCATCGGTCGGCCATCTTAGGCCGATACCTCCGCCAGCAGGTCCCCGCGCTGCACCTGCTGGCCGACCCTGACCGCGAGGTGGGTCACCGTCCCGGCCAGTGGAGTGACGACCGCGTGCTCCATCTTCATCGCCTCGATCACGACGAGCGCCTGGTGGGCAAGCACCGAGGCGCCCTCAGCGACGCGGACCGCAATGACCCGGCCGGGCATGGGCGCCGTGAGTGTCGCGTTGCCGCCCGCATGCGCCGCGGCATGACGGACCGCCTCCTCGATGCTGGGTGGCATCGCCAGCGACAGCTCGAGGGACTGCCCCTCGACATCGACGTGCGCGATACCCGCCTCGACAGCGATCTCGGCCTGGCCGGCGTCGACGAGCTCGACCCGCCGCTCCTCCTCGCCATGCCGCAGTCGCACCGCTGCCGGGGCCGCGGCCCGCCAGCCGCCACCCCACGGGCCGTACGGCCCCGCCTCCAGCAGAGTGACCGCCGCGGCGGACCACGCGGCGTCGCTCAGCCGCGGCGGCGGGGAGGGCGGCAGGGCGGTGAGGGTATCGATGCGCATCTCGCCGTCGCGCATGACCGGCTGGTCAAAGAGCCAGCGCAGGAAGCGCAGATTGGTGCGCACCCCGAGCACCAGCGTCTCATCGAGGGCGCCGCGCAGCCGTGCCAGCGCCTCGGAACGCGTTCGACCATGCGCGATCAGCTTTGCCAGGAGCGGGTCGTACCGGTCCGAGACGAGGTCACCCTCGCGAACTCCCGTTTCGACCCGGATCTCGGTCGGCCAGCGAAGGCGCAGCAGGTGCCCGCTGGCGGGCAGGAAGCCGGCGTCCGGGTCCTCCGCGTAGAGGCGGGCTTCGACGGCGTGGCCGCTCCACGCCACGTCGGCCTGGCGGAAGCCGAGGGCCTCCCCGGCCGCGATCCGCAGCTGGTCGGCCACGATGTCGCGGCCGGTCACCGCTTCGGTCACCGGATGCTCGACCTGCAGTCGGGTGTTCATCTCGCCGAAGAAGAACTCCCCACCATCGGTCAGCAGGAACTCGACGGTCCCGGCGCTCACGTAGCCGACCGCGGCCGCTACGCGCAGCGCGGCCGACCCGAGCCGTTCCCGCAGCTCGTCCGAGACGGATGGCCCGGGCGACTCCTCGACGATCTTCTGGTTCCGGCGCTGTGTCGAGCAGTCCCGCTCGCCGAGGTGGATGCCGTGGCCGTGGGCGTCGAAGAGGACCTGCACCTCGACATGGCGTGCCCCTTCGAGCAGCCGCTCCAGGATGAGCCGATCGTCCCCGAAGGCGCGGCTCGCCTCTCGACGCGCCGACGCGAGCTCCTCCCCCAGCCGGGCGGGCTCGCGCGCGATGCGCATCCCCTTGCCGCCACCACCGGCGGAGGGCTTGATCAGGATGGGGTAGCCGATGGCCGCCGCCGCAGCGGCCAGCATGGCATCGTCCTGGTCTGCATCGTCGTAGCCGGGCACCACCGGCACGTCCTGCGCCACCGCCGTGCGCCGAGCGGCGGCCTTGTCGCCCATCGCCGAGATCGCAGCAGGCGGTGGTCCGACCCAGGCAAGGCCGGCGCGCCCCACGGCCTCGGCGAATGACGGGTTCTCTGCCAGGAACCCGTATCCCGGGTGCAGCGCGTCCACTCCCGCGCGGCGGGCCGCGTCGATGATGGCCGCGCCGTCCAGGTGGTCCGGGATCGGGAGCGCCAGGTCGACCCCATCGGGAGGCCGGTCGTCAGGTGCGTGGATGCCAACCGTCCGGATCCCGAGCCGCTGCGCTGTGCGGGCGATGCGCTGCACGATCTCGCCGCGGTTGGCGATGAGGAGCGCGTGGATGGCGGAGGCCGGCGCCGGACGGCCCGGGGCCACCGAGGTGAGCGACGAGCGCGACAGGCGCACCCGTCCCCCCACGCGCATGGCCGGGAGTCGACCGTCCGCAACCCAGCGCTGCACGGTGCGGACCGTGACGCCCAACTCCTCGGCCACCTGGCGAGGGGTCAGCGTCTCATCGCTCATGTCGCGATTGTCGCAGAGGCGGCCGCTACTCCTCGCGCCAGGACGGGTGGCGCTTCTCCAGGAAGGCGCCGAGCCCCTCCTGCCCCTCGGCCGAGACGCGCTGCCGGGCAGCCCGCTTCACGGTGAGGGGCAGCGCTTCGGCGCGCGGCAGGCCGCGCTGATCGATGATCACCGCCTTGGCGTTGCGGGTCGCCTCCGGCCCCGCGGAGAGCACCTCCTCCAGCACCGTCACGACGCGCGCCTCCAGCGCCGCCTGATCCGGGAGCACCTCGGACACCAGGCCGATGCGCAGGGCCCGCTCCGACCCGAACCGCTCCCCCGTCAGGAAGAGGGCGCGGGCCGCTCCCTCGCCGATCCGAGGCAGGACGAAGGGGCCGATCACGGCGGGCATCAGCCCGAGCTTCACCTCGGTGAACCCGAAGCTCGCATCGGCGGTCGCCAGCGTGATGTCCGCGACGCAGCAGAGCGCCATGCCACCGCCCAGGGCGGCGCCGTGCACGGCGGCGATCACGGGGACGGGGCACTCGTCGATGGCGACGAGCATCTCCTGCAGGCGGCCGGCATCGCCCTCGTTCTCCTCCGCCGACAGGCCGATGGAGGCGCGTTGCCACTCGATGTCCGCCCCGGCGCTGAAGACCTTCCCCTCGCCGGCCAGGACGACGGCGCGCAGCCGGTCGGGTGGCTCCTCTGCGAATGCCTCGAAGGTCCAGGCCAGCTCCGCGATGAGCGCAGCGTTGAATGCGTTCCGCACCTCCGGGCGGGCCAATGTCACGCGCGCGATGGCCGCGTCCCGCTCCACGCGCAGCACGTCGCTCATCCGTGTCCCCGGCGATAGAACGGATCGGTCACGGCGCGGACCGAAGTCAGCAGCGGCTCCTCCAGCCAGACGACGTCGGTGCCGTCCGGTACGTCCACGATCGCGGACGCGCCCTCCCCGCCCAGCAAGCCGAGCATCAGATGCGGCCCGCCGTCGCTCTCCGATTCGACGAGCCAGGCGGCCTCGACATCCGTCTGGCGCAGGGCCTCGCGCAGCGCGGGTTCCAGCGCCATGGCGTGCGGTCCCGCCAGTCGCAGGCGAATCGAGCGGCGGGTGGTTGGCGGTGCCAGCGGCTCGCCGCTGCCGGGCAGGACGCCCGCCGCCAGGGCCGTCAGCTCCTCGGGCTCGAAGCGGTAGGGGATCGGGCCGGCCGGGTCCATGATCGCCGGCACCCCGGCGGCGGCCATGTTGCCGATCGCGATCCGCGCCGGGAGCGGCAGGCTGGCGGTGCCGCGCGGCGACCACGCGGAGAGGGCCGCCACCGATGCGAAGCAGACGCTGGTGGGGCGGCCATCGGCGTCGGCGGCGAGCAGCACGCTGACCTCGACCTCCTCGTCGTCGTTGACGGCCGCGGCCAGCGCCGACTTCGCCTCGTCGCCGTGCTCGGGTGGGACGGGGAGCAGGAGGGTCCCGTTCATCAGGGTCCGGTAGAAGGCATCCAGGGCTGCCCGTCCGCCCTCCCCGCTGGCCTCCGCATCACGGGCCGCCAGCATCGCCTCGAAGATGGCCAGGGAGCTCTCCTCGAGCGCGCCACTCGGCATCGAGCGGTCGTGCGAACCCGGCTCGGGAGCGTCAAGGACCATGCTCGGCAGCCTACCACCGGGGCCGGGGTACGATGCTGAGCATGCCGAGCGGCATCGACCATCTCGTCATCGCCGTTGCGGATCCCAATGCCGCGGCCGCCGAGCTGACCGAGGTGCTCGGCCTCGCGTTCACGGCCGGCGGGCGCCATGCCGGACTCGGCACCTTCAACCGGATCGCCTTCCTGGGGGATGCCTATCTGGAGCTGATGGGGGTCGACGACCGGGACGCAGCCAAGGGCTGGCCGATCGGCGTGGCGGCCGTTCGAGCCCTGGGGCGGGGTGGGGGGTTCGCCACCTGGGCGATCGCCGACACCTTCATCGGGGTTACGGTCGGGCAGCTGCAGGCGAACGGCAGCCAGATCGGGCCACTGGTCCATGGCGGCCGCCAGCGACCGGACGGGGAGCGCGTCGAGTGGTGGTCCGCCTTCCCGCCCGAGCTCGGACCTGGGCGCCCGCCGTTCCTGATCAAGCACCTCGAGGCCGGAGCGGAATGGGGCGCGCAGGCGATGGCCGCCCGTCGGGCCTTCGTGCACCCGATTGGTGGCCCGGTGCGCCTGCTCGGTATTCAGCTCGCCGCGGCCGATCCCCTCGACTATGCGGCCACCTGCTTCGACCACGTCGGGCTGGAGTTTCAATCCATCGGCCCGGCGGCGGTCGCCGCCGTGGGCCGCCAGACGATTCAGGTCGTGGCAGGCCCCTCGGCCGAGGTGTCGCTCAGCGTACGGCTCGGCATCGGCGGTTGGACGGTGCCGGCCCGCTCCGCAACGGAGCTCGGCATCGAATTCATCATGACCACCGCGTCCGCAGTCTGACCGCAGCGCGCCCCCTGTAGACTCCCGCCCGTGCTGGACGTGCGTCCCATGACTGCTCTCATCGTGATGGGGATCGTCGCCGGCTGCCAGACAGCGGGAAGCGGCGGCGCGTCGCGATCACATCCGGAAGACGCCGAACCTCGTCTCGCCGATCTCGGTGTTCAGCGCCGCGCTGATCCCCATCGCCAGCACGCGCCGCGTGTCCATCGGGTCGATCACGCCGTCGTCCCACAGTCGCGCGGTCGAGTAGTAGGGCGAGCCCTGGCGCTCGTACTCGGCAAGGATCGGCGCCTCGAAGGCCTCCCGCTGCTCGTCCGTCTCGATTTCGCCACTCACCGTCGAGAGGACGCGGGCCGCCTGCGCCCCGCCCATGACGCTGATGCGGGCGTTGGGCCACATCCAGAGCTGGCGCGGTGAGTAGGCGCGTCCCGCCATCCCGTAGTTCCCGGCGCCGAAGCTGCCCCCGATGATCACCGTGAACTTCGGCACCGCGGTGGTCGCCACGGCCGTGACCAGCTTGGCGCCGTCCTTGGCGATGCCCCCCGCCTCGTACTCGCGACCGACCATGAAGCCGGTGATGTTCTGCAGGAAGACGAGTGGGATGCGCCGCTGGCTGGCCAGCTCGACGAAATGCGCGCCCTTCAGCGAGGAGCTGCTGAAGAGGATCCCGTTGTTGGCCAGGATCCCGATCGGGTAGCCCTCCAGGTGCGCAAAGCCGCAGACCAGCGTCTCGCCGTAGCGCTCCTTGAACTCGTGGAACTCGCTCCCGTCCACCAGGCGGGCGATCACCTCGCGCACGTCGTAGCTGAAGCGCGGGTCGGCCGGGATGACCCCGTACAGCTCCTCCGGATTGACCGATGGCGCCGCCGGCTTCCTGCGCTCCCATGGCGGCTCGGGCTTGCGCCAGGCGAGCGACCGCACGATCTCGCGACCGACAGCCAGGGCATGCTCGTCGTCGAGCGCGAAGTGGTCGGCCACGCCGCTGGTCACGGTGTGCACCTCAGCCCCACCCAGCTCCTCGGCGCTGACCTCCTCGCCGGTGGCGGCCTTCACCAGCGGCGGACCTCCGAGGAAGATGGTCCCCGTCCTCTTGACGATGACCGTCTCGTCGGACATCGCCGGCACATAGGCCCCGCCGGCCGTCGAGGACCCCATCACCAGCGCAATCTGCGGGACGCCGCGCGCCGAGAGCTGCGCCTGGTTGTAGAAGATGCGGCCGAAGTGCTCGCGATCAGGGAAGACGTCGTCCTGCATCGGCAGATAGGCACCACCGCTGTCGACCAGGTACAGGCAGGGCAGCCGGTTCTCGAGGGCGATCTCTTGCGCGCGCAGGTGCTTCTTGACGGTCATCGGGAAGTAGGTGCCGCCCTTGACGGTCGCGTCGTTGGCGACGATCACGCACTCGACCCCCTCGACCAGCCCGATGCCGGTCACCATGCCCGCCCCAGGCGCCTCGCCGTCGTACAGGCCATCGGCAGCCAGGGCGGAAAGCTCCAGGAAGGCGCTGCCCGGGTCGATGAGCCGCTCGATCCGCTCGCGGACCGGCATCTTGCCGCGCTCACGGTGCCGCGCGATGGAGCGCTCATCGCCGCCGGCTCCCCGCTCGCTGAGGTCGCGGGTCCGAGCACGCAGCTCGTCCACCATGGCGCGGAGCGCTGCGTCATTCGCGACGAAGGCTTGCGAGGCAGGATCCAGGGCGGAGCGCAGGAGGGCCATCGGTGCGGCGATTATCGCCGCATGGCCACGGACGCGAGGCTAGGCCAGGGTCACCAGCGGCACGATCTGGGTGATGTGCGCGGTGTTGACGATCACCACGCTGACCACGTGCTCGAAGGGCGGCTCGCCGTTGTGCAGGATGTAGGCATCGGTGAGGGGCAGGAAGCGGCGGGACCTGTCGAGGACCTGGTCGCCGGGCTCGGCGTTCGGGGAGAGGTGCAGGTTGCCGGTGACGCTGAAGGGTCCGGCCGACAGGGCCACCCGACGCAGCTTCCGGTGGAGGCGGAGCTGACGGGCCGCGCGCCATTCCGGCGGCATGGCCAGGATCAGCTGCTCGGTCACCACCGACTGCCACTCACCGGAGTCGCTGCCGGGCTCGGGCTCGCCGGCGGCGCCCTCACCCTCCGGCGCGACGATCGGGCCCGGGCTGGGATGCCACAGCCGCAGCTCGTCCTCGTCGTTCAGGAGGTCGGTGACGCGCTGGCCGTTGGCGGCAATCCAGCCCACGATCCGCGCGTCGGCGGTATAGAGCTCGATCGGCGCCAGGTCGCGACCGGTCATCGCCACGGCCGCTGAGCCGGTGGCGACGCCACCGGCCGCACCGCGTCGCCAGTTCCAGAAGGTCATGTCCGCATGGTGGGTGGCGGCGCCCCACTGTGGAAGGGACACGACAGTACTAGGGAGGGCTGTTGCACCCACACACCGACCCCGGACCCCCGGACCCGCCGGCTGAAACCGCCATACTTGCCGCCCGCATGACCGACAACCCCCTGCTCGACCCCACGCCGCCCGGCCTCCCCGAGGCGGACCTGTCTCCGCCGCAGATCGCGCGCGCCGGCGACCCGTTCTCCGCGCTGCGCCTCGTCACGTTCCTCGCACGCGTGAAGCGGAACGCGACGCACCAGCTGCGCGACGTGGTTGCGTCGCTGAACGCCGCCTATATGGACTGGTACTTCCCGGAGAAGGTGGTGCTGGCCGAGCTGGTCCAGCTCCAGGCCAACTGGTCGATCTCGTATCACGGAGACGACCGGATCGTGCTCGACCGGAACGAGCGCGGTCACACGCTCCTGATCGTCGACTCCACCAAGATGACGCCATTCCTCGTCGCCCAGGCCAACCGGCTCAAGGACGAGTGCGACGAGGAACTGCGCCGCTTCTCCCTGGGCGACGGGGTCACGACCGACAACTAGACCCGGTCGGCGTCTCCCGCGGACTCGCTCGCGACCACGAGCGGCCGGTCGGGAAGGCTCGCCTCGTCGACGACCGGAACAGGCGTCCTCCGGGGTCGTGGCCGGAACGGCGACGTCTCGGGCACGACCGGCCCATCGGTCTCCGCCAGCTCGCCGGAACGGTAGGCCTCCCACACGGCCATCACCGTGTCACGGTGCGGACGAATCCGGCAGTGCTCGTCGCGGTTGCCCATCTCGTCGCAGTAGCCGAGCGGCACGCACTTAGGGGCCAGGAACGAGCCGAAGAATGGCGAGACGCGGAAGATCTCGTGGCGGATCTGCTTGAAGAGCTGCCGGATCTCCCACTGGGCCATCGTGCACAGGCGCAGCCCGCTCATGTGGATGAGCTGCCGCAGGTTGACGGTCATGATCAGGTTGGTCTGCATCGCGTTCGGGAAGATGAAGCGGGCGTCCTCGGCCGGCACCTCGGCCTGAAGCAGCTGCCCGTACAGCTCCAGGTTGGAGTCCACGGCGGCCTGGAACTGGCCGGCCAGGTCGTCGGGCAGGTCGCCCTTGGTGATCGTGTCCGGGATGGTGTAGTTGTCCCGTTTCTTGAAGCTGACGTACCGCTGCGACTGTTGGTCGAAGGCGGTGCCGGCCCGGTGGCGCACCAGCTGGTGGGAGAGGGTGCGGGTCACCCCGCTGATGGCGAAGGTGAAGTTGACGTGCTCGATCGTCGACCCGTGGCCGGACTCCATCACCTTGCGTACCAGGCTCTGCTGTTTCTCGTCGGCCACCTGGCGGCTGACCGCCTTGTCCCAAATCTGGTCGGGGAGCTGCTCGGAATAGCAGGTCCGGCAGGCGGTGTAGATGATCGGGAGGTAGTACTCCTCGACGATCTCCTTGGTCGGGAAGATCAGCTTGGCGGAGACGTCAGAGGTGGTCGGCATGGGACGCTGAGGATACCACCGCCGGGACCGATTTGGGGGCGCTTATCCACAACCTGTAGCGGTGTGGACAAATGGCGACCCGCTATCTTGTGTCGTCGCCCGATCGGTCGGATGCCGCTCCGTAGCGTGCCAGGACGACCGCTGCGATGGCGACCAGGGCGAGTCCAACGACGTTCAGGACGATGGTGCCGGTCCCTTCGCAGACCTTCGAGCTGAAGTCCGTCACGCACGACTGCGCGCGCGGCGCGACGATCAGGACGGCGAAGCCGATGGCGATCAGGATCACTCCTCGCCAGCGCTCCCTGGTCATCGGTTCTCCTCGGCGACGTCATCCGGCGAGGCCTCAGCGGCCCGCTCGCCGTCCAGTCGCGCCAGCCCGTGGAGTCGGTCGAAGGCGATCCGGTTGCCGCCTGCCGCCCTGGCGGAGGCAAGCGCCTCCTCGGCGGCCGCCAGGAGGTCGTCGCCGCTGAGGGTCATCCCGGGGCGCATCAGCGCGATCCCGATCGAGAGGCTCACCGTGATCTCGCCGCGCCCGGTCACGATCCGGCGCTCGAGCAGCCGGTCAAGGACCGCCGTCGCGAACGTCGCCGCGCCGCCCTCGTCGGTGTGCGGCAGGATCGCCAGGAAGGCGTCGGCGCCGATGCGACCCACCGCATCGGCCTCGCGCATCCGAATGCGCAGCCGAAGCGCAATCTCGCGCAGGATGGCGTCGCCGACGTCAAGGCCGTGCTCGTGGTTGAGCTCCGCGAAGGCATCGACGTCGAGCAGCACCACTGCCACCGGATGCGCGTAGCGGCGCGCCTCGGCAGCCTCGACGCGGAGCCGTTCAAGGGTCGGCCAACGGCTGGCGAGGCCCGTCAACGGGTCCGTGGATGCGGCGCGGTCGATCTCCACCCGCTGCAGCTCGATCAGGTGGCGTGCGGCGACGAGGTCATCCAGGGTGGCGCGCAGCTCGCGGGTGATGCGGGAGAGCTCGTCGTACTCCGGCTCGGCCGCAGGTGCCGCCATGAGCTCGGGGAGGGCAGGGACGGGCTCGGAAGGCTCGGCGACCGACGCGCCGCCGAGACGTCCGGCCAGCAGCCGCCCGCCGAGCACCAGCGCGGCGAGCGCCATGCCCGAAACAGCGGCCAGGGCCTCGTTGCCGGCGGGGCCGCCGATGGCCACGGCGCCCGCCGATGCGGCCGCAATCCCGAGGGCCGTGGCGCGGGTCGGCTCGTCGAGGCTTGCTGCGGCCGCCACGGCGAGCAGCAGCGCGGCGCTGGTCAGCAGAGCGGGGGCGGTTCGATCCGGGACGGACCATCCGGCCGCAACGAGGATCATGGCCAGGCCGGCCTCGACCAGGACGAAGGCGATGATGAGCCCGACTGCCCGCCCCCGGCGCGTGGCGATGACGCGACCCTGGGCGAGCGAGCCAATGACGAAGGCCGTCGCCGCGGAGATCAGGCCGATCCCCAGGCCCGGGCTGCCGGCCGCATCCAGCCCAACCACCGCGAGGGCGGTGGCCAGCAAGCCGAGGCCGGCCACGTCTGCGAGGTCGCGTGTCCGCCCCTCCTCCAGCGTCGCGGCGACCGCCACGAGCAGGGCGAGGCCAACGAGGACCGCCGCCGCTCCCGCGACGGTCGGCGCCACCCAGGGAGGCGTTGGGACCTGCAGCGAGGGGACAGCCCGGATGAGGGCGACGGCAGCCAGCGGCAGGAGGACCGCCACGAGGCGGCCTCCGCTGCGAACGATGGTCGCGCCAGTTGATCGGTCCAAGGGCGTTCCGCGGTGCGGCCGTGCACCGGCGAGTGTCCGGCTCGTGCCCGCTCAGCGGCAATAGTACGAACGGGCGCACAAGCTCGGGCTGCCGTATCCTCGGAGCGTGGCCAGCCCATCCGCCAGGCGAACGGTGATGTCCCGCCGCAGCTTCCTCGAGCAGACGGATCGCCTCATCAGCGAGGGCGACGCACTCGTCGCGACGCCCCACTGGGACCTCTTTCGCGCCTGGCTGCTCAACTCCGACGAGCTGCTCGAAAAGGTCTGGGGTCGCATGGACCGATACCACCTGGCCTGGCTCAACGTCGGCCGCGACCCGGCCCCCTCCGGCTCCGACCTCGACGACGCCGGGACGGCTCGCTTCATCGCGGAGGTCGCCAGCGCCAAGGTTACGGTGCTGCGTACCATGCGGGGCGCCGTCGCGACGCGCGGCTGGCGAACCCTGAGCGACGAAGACGAGGAGGATCGGTGACCGATCGTCAGCGTGAGCCGATCGGCGGCCTGGCGGCCATCTTCGCGCACCCCGACGACGAGAGCTTCACCGCCGCCGGCGCA
>DASYRA010000072.1:0-9798 GCA_036004845.1 Candidatus Limnocylindria bacterium | reverse complement strand
TTGATCGCCTCCCAGACGTCCATCGGTCCAAGTCTAGGTTGAACGCTGGCGTCCGACGGCGACTCATACTCGTCGATTGACCGCTCCCTGTGGTCAATACGAAAGGTTGAGGGATGGAGCGGAGGCTCGTCGAGCTGGCGATGCGCGGCGACGAAGAGGCGTTCGACCTGCTGGTCGAGGGCATCGGGGATGGCCTTCACTCCGTGGCGCGCAGGATCCTGCGTGACACGGCCCTGGCGCAGGACGCGACGCAGGAAGCACTGCTCGACGCGTGGCGCAACCTGCCCACCCTGAGGGATCCCGACCGGTTCGAGGCCTGGGCCTACCGCCTCCTCGTGAACGCATGTCATGCCGAAGCGCGCCGCGAACGACGTCATCGCGGCAACCTGCAGCTGCTGCCTCACGACGAGCCGATGGTTCCCGATTCGGACTCGCGCATCGCAATCCAGGACCAGCTCGATCGCGCGTTCCGACAGCTCAGCGTTGAGCATCGGACGGTGGTCGTGCTGGTCCACTACCTGGGCCAGACGCCGTCGGAGGCGGCCGACACGATGGGGACGCCCGTCGGAACGGCTCGCTCCCGGCTGCACTACGCACTTGAACACCTGCGCGCGTCCATCGAGGCCGACGCGCGGGCCACCACCACGCGAGGCACGGCATGACACCGCAAGACGACTTCATCGGCCAGCTCGAGGGCTATCTCGACGAGTACGAGGGGCTGACCCCCTTGCCCGAAGAAATCCGTGATGCTGTTCGTGCCGAGCTACCGAGAACGAGACAGATCGGTCCGATCGCCGGACTGATGAGGTTTCTCACCATGAACAGACCACTCCAGATCGCGCTGGCCGCGGTCGCGGCCGTCGCCGTCAGCCTTGCGGCCCTCTCTGCATTGAGCCCACGCATCGGCTCGGAACCGACGCCCACTGAGAACCCGTCCGTGGACCTGGGCATCTTCGCGCCGGTCGCCGGCCGCATCGTCTACGGAGACCCCTATGGCATCTGGGGAGTCGACCCCGCCGGGCCGGCGGATCCGGTGGCGAGGATCCAGCTGAGCTCCGAGACAGGCACGCCGCTGGGGTGGTCGAGCGACGGCACCCGGCTCCTCATCATGCGGGGAAGTCCCGGGGAAGAGGCCCTTTTAATCCTCGATGCCGACGGGTCAGAGACACAGCTCCCTGGGGTGCCGGGGGCGAGCGACTTCGCCGCGATCTCTCCGGACGGGTCGCGTGTCGTGTTTGGGCGCGCCACCAGCGGTGCGGGATCCGCGGTTTACGCCGTCGACGCAGAAGGCGGCCACGTCGAGATGCTCCGCGACGCTGCGGTCGCCGAGCTAGCCTTCTCTCCAGACGGGACGCAGATCGCGTACGTCGACTGGGGCAGGGGCGATTCCGAGCACCCCGTGTGGCTCATGGATGCCGACGGCGGTGACGCCCACCAGATCGTGTCCAATGAGGTGACCGCCGGAGGTCACGTGCGGGGTCTCTCGTGGTCGCCAACTGGCGATCAAATCGCACTCGGACTCGAGGGGGCCATTTACACATTCGCGGCCGACGGCTCTGGCTTTACCCGAGTCATCGACGGGGTTTGGCCGTATTGGTCGCCCGACGGATCGCAAATCGCGTACCTGTTCGGGTTCAGCTCCAACTGGACAACCGGGTCCCTCGCGATCGCCGATGCGGACGGCTCCAACGTGCTGACGTTCGGCTTCGGCTATTCGGGGCCTTGGCATCCCGGAGGGTGATGGCCCCACCACGACAGCTACACGTCTTCGACCGCGATCCGGATCCGCTTGTTGATGCGGCCCTTCGACTCGTAGCCGGTCACCCGCACGCGGCCGATCTCACCGGTATGCGACACGTGCGTCCCGCCATCGGCCTGCAGGTCGAGCCCCACGATCTCGATCGTCCGCACCTCCTCGATGCCCGGAGGCAGCAGGTTGATCTTGGTGCGGATCAGGTCGGGGATGGCGAACGCCTCCTCCCGCGGCAGGACGTTGACGCGGATCTCGCGGTCCGACTCGATCTCCACGTTCACGCGACGCTCGATCTCTGCCACCAGCTCGCCTGCCATCGTCTCGAACTCGAAATCCATCCGCCCCGCCAGCGGCTCCATGTTCCCGCCGGTGACCGACGCTCCCCAGTCGCGCCAGATGACGCCGCACAGCACGTGCAGCGCCGAGTGGGTGCGCATGAGGGCGTGGCGCCGCTCCCAGTCGAGCTCGGCGCTGACCGAGGTGCCGACCGCGGGCAGGTCGCCCTCGACCAGGTGCCAGATGTCGTCGCCTGACTTGCGCGCCCCGGTGACCACGAACACGCCACCTTCATCGGTCCGCAGCCAGCCCGTGTCGGCCGGCTGGCCACCGCCCCCCGGATAGAAGACGGTGATGTCGAGGAGCACCGCGCCGTCATCGGTCTCGAGCACGCGGGCCGGGGTCGTCGCGGCGTAGGCATCGGTGTAGGCGAGGTTGTTGCTCACGCCCAGCAGGCTATCAGGCGCTACCATGCCCCGCCATGGACTTTTCAACGACCGTCGACGCCCTGCTCAACGAGTACTTCCTCCTCCAGCCGACCGACGCCACCGAGCTGGGCGAGCACTCGTTCGACCACCACTGGCCAGACCTGACCGATGCCGGGCACGCGGCCTTCTCCGACTGGCTGCGCGACGCCGAGGCCCGCGTCCAGGCGATCGAGCCGGGCGGGCTGTCGGGCGACGAGGCGATCGACCGTCGGATCCTGCTCGAGAACCTGGCCGCGATGCGCTTCTTCGCCGACGAGCTGCGCGAGGTCGAGTGGAACCCGATGACCTACGTCTACCTCTTCGGCAGCGCGATCTTCACGATGCTGGCGCGCGAGTACGCGCCGATCACCGAGCGGCTCAACGCGCTCGCCTCGCGGCTGCGGGGGTTGCCGGTTGCGCTCGACGGCGCTCGCGCCGCGCTGAGCAGGGAGGATGGCAGGCCGGTGAGCCGCTTCCACGCCGAGAAGGCGGTGGAACGGATGGCCGGCGTCGCCGACCTGGTCGGGCTGGCGGTGGTCGAGGCGGAGGCGTGCGATGACGCCGCCGTCCTGGCCGACGTCAAGCTCGCCGCCGGCGTCGCCACCGCGGCGATTGAGGACTGGACGCGGTGGCTGCGCGACGAGCTGCTGCCCACCGTGGACGGCGACTTCCGGCTGGGCCCTGACCTGTACGCCGCCAAGTTCCGCCACTCCCTGAAGAGCGCGGTCACGCCGAAGGAGCTCGAGGCGATGGCGCTGGAGGAGTACGACGGCACCCGGGCCGAGATGACACGCATCGCCCGCAGCATCTGGACGGACTGGATGGGCGACGCCCCGGCCCCGGAGAGCGACGACGAGGCGGTCAGGAGCGTGCTGGACGCGATCGCGGTCGACCACCCGCACGCGGACGAGCTGCTCGACTTCTGCCGCGCCGAGAACGAGCGGATCGAGGCGTTCGTGGCCGATCGCGACGTCGTCGGCCTCACCGAGGAGCCGATGCAGATCATCTGGACCCCCGGCTTCATGCGCGCCTTCGGCGGGGCAATGCTGATTGCGCCGGGCCCGCTTGACCGGGGCCTGGCCAGCTTCTTCGCGATCACCCCGGTCAACGAGGCGTGGCCGTCGGAGCGCCGCGAATCGTACCTTCGCGAGGACAATGCGCGGATGCTGCGGCTGCTCACCATCCACGAGGCCGTCCCCGGCCACTACCTGCAGCTGGCCTATTCGAACCGATGCCCCTCGCTGGTGCGCGGCATCTTCCGCTCCGGCGTCTTCGCCGAGGGGTGGGCCGTCTACATCACCCAGGTGATGATGGACCTCGGCTACGGAGCCGATGACCCGGCGCTGATGCTCGTCCACTGGAAGTTCTACCTGCGTGCCATCACCAACACGCTGATGGACATCCGCATCCAGTCCGGCTCGATGGACGAGGAGGAAGCGATGCGCCTCATGGTCGAGGGCGGCTTCCAGGAGGAGGGCGAGGCGACCGCCAAGTGGGACCGGGCGCGCCTCTCCTCGACGCAGCTGTGCGAGTACTTCCTGGGGAGTGTCGAGATGCACGGGCTGGAGCGCGAGGCTCGCCGTCAGGCGGAGGCGGAGGGGCGCGACTTCGTCTACCGGCCCTTCCTGGAGTCGGTGCTGGCCCACGGGTCACCATCGCTGCCGGTGCTTCGCGACATCCTCTTCAGCGCGGAGACAGCTCCCCGGCGAGCGAGAGAATCGAAGGAAGTCCCGACCCCGAGTACGTGAGCAGCGCGGCGGCGTCGAAGAGGTGCCCGGTGGCCAGCACCGCCACGGTCAGGTGCGCCTCGGGCAGGTGCACCAGCAGGGTGGTGTAGCCCCGCAGCAGCCCGGAGTGCCCGTAGCCGACGAGGCCCCCGAACCGAAACTGCTCTGCACCCAGGCCATACCCCTGGTCGTTGAAGTCGAGCATCTGCGCCAGGCTGTCCGCGCTGAGGATCGAGCCGCCATACAGCGCGTCGCCCCAGCGCACCAGGTCGGCGGCGTCGGAGTCGAGCATCGCCGATGTCCAGAAGGCGCTGGTCCACGACACGCCCAGCAGGTACGGCAGCCCGCCCCGGGCCGGCAGGCCCGTCCCGACCAGCTTCAGCGGGTCGAGGATGCGGCGCTCCAGCTCGTCGGCGAAGGGATGGCCGGTGACCCGCTCGACCAGCAGCCCGGCGATGACGTAGTTCGTGTTCGAGTAGCCCCAGCTCGTCCCCGGCGCAAAGGTCGACGGCCCGACCAGGGCCAGCACCTCGGCGGGCCGCCAGACCCGTGACGGCTCGGCGTTGAGGCGGTCGCGCATCGGCGCCAGCAGGTCGGCGATCCCCGAGGTGTGGCCGAGCAGCTGCCGCACGGTCACGCCGCGGGCGATGGTCAGCTCCGGGAGGTAATCGCTCACCGCCCCGTCGAGCGCGACGCGCCCCTCCCCGACCAGCTGCAGCACGATCGCCGCGGTGAAGGTCTTGGTGACGCTCGCGATCGCGTATGGGGTGGTGCCGGTCAGCAGCGGGATGCCGTCGCGCGACGGCCCGGAGGCGCCGCTCCAGCCGAGGCGCGCATCGGCCGAGACGCCCACCGCCAGGGTGCTCAGGCCAAAGGCGACTCGAGCCCGATCCACCGCCGCCTGGAGGGCGGAGGCTTCCGCCGACGACACCGGGAGCAGGTCGATAGGTCGAGCGGTGCCGCCGCCATTGGCGCCCTGCGGGACAGGCCAGTAGCCGCGCGGGGGATCGGTTGTCTCGGGCTGGCCGAAGGCGCCCGGGGTGGCGACCCCGACGACGCTCCCCCTGGGCAGCTGCGAGCCCGCCGGGAGCGGCAGCTCACCGGGGGACAGCGCACCGGGCGCGAGCGTCACCGAGACCGCCACCAGCAGCGCCAGCACGGCCGCGGCACCGGTCAGGTGGGCGATCGGTCGTCGCATGGTGGCGAAGCATGGGGCATCGGGCCAATGGCGTCGACCGCCCCGACCCGTCTGTAGCATTCCTCGCGATGCTCGAACTGGGTCGCGGCTTCAGCGCCGTGCGCCACCGCAACTTCCGCCTCTACTGGATCGGCCAGATCATCAGCCTGGTCGGCACCTGGATGCAGTCCGTCAGCCAGCCGTGGCTGGTCCTGCTGCTGGGTGGCACCCCGATCCAGCTGGGCACCGTGCTCGCCCTCCAGTTCGCGCCGGCCCTGGCGCTGGCGCCGCTGGGCGGCGTGCTGGCCGATCGGATCGACAAGCGTCGGCTGCTGCTCCTGACCCAGACCGTCGCGGCGCTCCAGGCGGTGATCCTCTTCGCGCTGACCGCGTCCGGGCTGATCGAGATCTGGCACATCATGGTGCTGGCCCTGGCGCTGGGCTTCGTGAACGCGCTGGACATGCCGGTGCGCCAGTCCTTCGCCGCCGAGCTGGTCCCGCGCGACGACCTGATGAACGCGATCACCCTCAACTCGGCCTCCTTCAACCTGGCCCGCGTGATCGGCCCGGCCGTGGCGGGGATCGCCCTGGCGCTGTACGGCCCCGCCTTCAACTTCGCGATCAATGCGGTCAGCTACCTGGGCGTGCTGACGGCCCTGGTCCGGATGGATCCAGCCGCCATGCAGCCAATCCTGCGGCCGGAGCAGCTCGCCTCGATCCGCTCCAGCCTGGTCGAGGGGATCCGCTACGCCGTCCGCACCCCCACGGTGCTCTGGCCGCTGGTGCTGCTCGGCGGGATGGGCGTCTTCAGCATGAACTTCCAGACGCTGCTGCCGCTCTTCGCGCGCGACACCCTGGACCTCGATGCCGATGGCTTCGGGGCGCTGTTCGCGGCGATGGGGCTCGGCTCGCTGATCGGGTCGCTGTCGCTGGCCTTCATCGGCTCCCGCCGACCGCTGGTGGGGATGATCCTGGGCGGCGGCCTGTCGTTCGCCGTGTTCGAGACCGGCCTCGGCCTCTCGCGCACCGCCATCGCCGCCTTCCCGCTGATCGTGTTCGTCGGACTCTCGGTCATGCTGATGATCAACACCATCAACATCATCGTGCAGCGCAGCGTGCCCGACGACCTGCGGGGCCGGGTCATGGCGCTCTACGTCACGGTGTTCGCCGGCTCGACCCCGATCGGCGGCCTCTTCGCCGGGACGGTGGCCCAGGCCTGGGGCCCTCCGGCGGGCTTCCTGGTGGGAGCGGCCTTCGCGACCTTCTTCATCGGCCTCGTCGCCTGGCACCTCGTCGTCCGCGGCAAGGCCCGGACGGTGCCCGCGTGAGCGCTGCACCCCGCGTCCGCCCCGGGCTGACGCTTGGGCTGCTCGCCCTGTCTCACGCCGTGATCCACGCCCAGTCGGCGCTGCTGCCGCTGATCTACCCGATCGTGATCGTGGAGTTCGCGCTCAACCCGCGGGACATCGGCCTGTTCATCGCGGTCACCACGGCCGTCGGCGGCTCGATGCAGCTGCTCTACGGCTTCCTGACCCGATGGGTGGCTCGCCCCCTGCTCCTCGGTGGGGGACAGCTTCTCTTCGGCACAGGGCTGCTGATCGCCGGGCTGACGCACTCGGTCGGACAGCTGCTTGGCGCGATGTCAGTCGCGCGGGTCGGCGCCAGTCCGCAGCACCCGGTGGGGAATGCTCTGCTCTCGGACCTCTATCCGCCCGAGCGCCGCGGCTTCGCCATCAGCGCCCACATCAGCGGCGGAAACGTGGGGACGGTGCTGGTTCCGTTCGTCGGGCTGGCGCTGATCGGCGCCGTCGGCTGGCACGCGACGGTCGCCCTCTTCGGCATCCCGGCCCTGGTGGTCGGCTCGATGATCCTGTGGCGGGTGCGCGAAGACGGCGCCGCCTACCGCTCCGCCGCTCGTGACGCCGGCTCGGTGCGCGGCCAGCTGCGCTCGGTCCTCGGCCGTCGCGACCTGCGCCTGATCCTCGGCGCCTCGCTGGTCGCCGCCGGCGGGCGCGGCCTGGACATCGTGGCGCCGTTCATGCTGCTCTACCTGCGTGGGCCGCTCGGCCTGTCGGAGGGCACGACCGCGGTGCTGTACGCGCTCCTGCTCATCGGCGCGGTGGTGGGACCGTTGCTCGCCGGCTGGCTCTCCGACCGCTTCGGCCGACGGCGCACCCTGGTCGTCTACTACCTGCTCTCGGCCGTGGGCGTGCTGGCGTTCCTGGCCGCGGGCTCCAACGTCCTCCTGCTCGTTCCGCTCCTCCTGCCGTTCGGGACAGCCGTCTTCTCGGAGTCGCCCGTCCTGCAGGCCTTCCTCGCCGACCGCGCCTCGGGGCCCACGCGGGACGTCGCCTTCAGCGTGTACTTCACCTTCGCGTTCGGGATTGGGGCGTTCTGGGCGGTCGTGATCGGGAACGTGGCTGCGTCGTGGGGATACCCCGTGGCCTTCGCCGTGATGGCTGCCTCCTACCTCGGTGCGGCCGCCCTGGTTGCGTTGGTCCCGGGCCATTCGGAGGCAGCTTCCTAGACGACGTCAGGGCTTGATACAAGCAGTGGTTGTGCATCCGCGCCGATGCGTGTCGTTCGTCGCCACCGCACAAACAGTGCTTGTGCCGCCACGCGACAGCCGGTCCATCGGCCCCCATGCACAAGCACTGTTTGTAATGGCCGAGTACGCGACTGATAACGGCGAATCAAAAGACTCTTCGCATGCAGACACTTCGATCGAGTGCTGCGGCCCGCGGTCATGCGCGGTCCGCCAACCTGGCTTTCCGGTTTGGCCACGAGCTCCGCATCGCGCGTGTAGCGGCCGGCCTGACCCAGGCTCAGCTGGGCTCGGCCGCAGGAGTCACCCAACAACTGGTCAGTTTGGTGGAGCGCGGGGATCTTCGGGTCTCGCTCGACGTTCGCTGTCGCCTGGCGGCAGGGTGTGGACACGAGCTTGGATGGCGCTTGTATCCGGTCGCGACGGTCCGCCTGCGCGACTCTGGTCAACTTGGCCTTGCCCAGGCCATCGTCCGGAGCCTGCATGCGACGTGGCAGGCTCGTCTCGAGGTGCCAGTTTCGACGGGCAGTGCTCAAGCGGCCGACATGGTGCTGGCCAGACCGGACGAGCTCGTCCAGATCGAGGTCGAACGCTCGCTCGTTGACTTTCAGGCTCAGCTCCGGGCTGCGCAGCTCAAACGGGAGAGCCTCGCTCGAGCACATGAGCGACCGGTCCGACTGGTCATTGCGGTCCCTGACACCACGGCCACACGCGTAAGACTCAACCCTCATACGGCAGTGCTGGGAACGACGATGCCGGTTACCTCGAGAAGGATCGCGTCAGCGCTGCGCAGTGGCGAACCAGTCGGTGGGGACGGGATTCTCTTCGTCAGGCGGACTCCCCAACCCACGAAACGGCTTCCGCAAGCAGCCTTCACGCCCTAGCATGTGCCCGATGGACGACGAGCTTCTGTCCTCGATCCCCCTCCTGGCAGTCCTGAACAAGCGGGCCCGCCAACAGGTCCTGCGGACGGCGCGCGAAGCCCACTACGCCGCGGGCCAGAGCGTGGTCCGCGAGGGCGACCCCGCTACGCTGCTGTACCTCATCATCAGCGGTCACGCGGCCGTGGAGGAGGGGGGACGCACGATCGGGCGCATGGGCCCGGGCGAGTTCTTCGGTGAGCTGGCCCTCATCGAGGAGCACGGTCGCACGGCCACGGTCGTGGCCGAGGACGACCTCGACTGCCTCCTGATCAGCGCCTGGGAATTCAAGGCGTCGCTCGAGGAGCATCCCCAGATGGCCATCCCGATGCTGAACGCGGTCATCGCCCGGCTCCACCGCAGCGAGCACCATGGCTGAGGATCGGTTCCCGGCGGCGGAGCCCGAACCGAGCGAGCCGGAGGCCGAGGCGGCGACCATCGAGAACCTGCTGCGCGAGGAGCGCACCTTCGTACCGCCACCTGCATTCGCGGCTCAGGCCACCGCCAACGACCCGGAGATCTACATGCGGGCCGCGACGGAAGAGGGCTTCCGCGAGTTCTGGGCGCAGGAGGCGGAGCGCATCGACTGGATCGAGCCCTGGACCGAGCTCCTGGACTGGCAGCTCCCGTACGCGAAGTGGTTCGTCGGCGGCAAGCTGAACATCAGCGTCAACTGCCTCGACCGCCACGTGGCGGCTGGCAAGGGAGACAAGGTCGCCTACTACTGGGAGGGCGAGCCCGGCGACCGCCGCGAGCTGACGTACGCACAGCTCCTCGACGAGACGTGCCGCATGGCGAACGCGCTGAGAACCCTGGGCGTGAAGAAGGGCGACCGGGTCGCCATCTACATGCCGATGATCCCCGAGCTGCCCATCGCCATGCTCGCCTGCGCACGCATCGGGGCGCCCCACTCCGTCGTCTTCGGCGGCTTCT
>DASYRA010000071.1:0-27131 GCA_036004845.1 Candidatus Limnocylindria bacterium | reverse complement strand
GGGCCAGCAGGAGGGCGGGCGGATTGATCGGCAGGCCGGTCACGAGCACCGCCCGCGTGCTTCGCAGGAAGCCGATAATCAGCGCGGCGAGCCCCAGCCCCAGCGCGAGGCCGATCACGCTGCCGACGACCGCGATCGCGGCGCCCTGGCGCAGGAAGAGGCCCACCACCTGGCGACCGGTCAGCCCGGCGGCTCGCAGCAGGCCGATCTCACGCGTCTGCTCGCTGAGCGTCATGGCCAGCGTGTTGGCGACGAGGAACGAACCGACGACCAGCGCCACCAGGCCGAACAGGAAGGCGATCCCCGCAAAGCCCTGCTGGGCGCGGCTGAGCTGCAGCTGCGCGTCGGCCACCGTCTCGACGACGAAAGGCTCGGTCATCTCGCGATCGAGCGCATCCTCCACTGCCTGGGTGCTACCCGGGTAGAGCACCAGGTCGACGTACGTCACCGGCGAGGGCGTCTCGAACGCGGCGTTGAGCGCGTCCCGGTTCATGACCAGCACGTTGCCCTGCTGCAGGGCTCCCACCCCGAGCTCGCCCAGCAGCCCGACGATGCGGAGATGTGGCACCCCCTCCTTGGCACCGGTGAGGACGAGCTCGTCGCCGATGCCGAAGCCATGGTCCGCGGCCCAGCGGGCGTTGACGACCGCGTCGGTCGATGCGGCGCTGAGGAAGGAACCCGCTTCCAGGTCGTACGTGCGCACCTGCGCCTCATCGTCGGGATCGACCCCCAGGACCAGGAGGTTGAAGGTGGTCTTGATCGGGTCCGAGACGAGGAGGCGCCGCTCCGCGACCGGTGCGGCAGCCTGCACGCCGATCTTGCCAAGCCGATCGACCGTCCGCGGTTCGAAGCCATCGGCATCGAAGGCGCGGACGCGGAGCTCGGCCTTCCCCAGGATCTCCTCGGCCGAGCGCTGGATCGCCTCGCCGGCGGCCTGGTTGGCGAGGAGGGTGCCCGACACGAGAGCCACCCCCAGGGCGACCCCGATGATGGTCAGCGTCGAACGGAGGCGCCGCGCGGTGAGGCCACGCCAGGCGAGGGTCGCCAGGCGCATCGGCCTAGAGGCCCAGAGCGGCCAGGCGGGTGATCAGCGGGCGTGCCTCGTGGTCGCGACGCCGCCCCAGCTCGATCTCGTCGCGGATCGTGCCGTCGCGCACGACCAGCACCCGGTCCGCGTATGCCGCGGCGCGCGCGTCGTGGGTGACCAGCACGATCGTCTGGCCCAGCCGGTCGCACGAGTCCCAGATCAGGTCGAGGATCTCGGTGCCGGTCACGAAGTCCAGGTTGCCGGTCGGCTCGTCGGCGAGGAGGATGGCCGGCTCATTGGCGAGCGCCCGCGCCAGCGCCACCCGCTGCTGCTCGCCCGCGGAGAGCTGGTCGGGGCGGTGCTTCGCCTTGTCGGACAGCCCGACCAGGTTCAGCAGGGCATCGACCCGATCCCGATGGGTGGCCAGCGAGTCGCCGGCGATCAGGAACGGCAAAGCCACGTTCTCGGCCACGTTCAGCAGCGAGATGAGGTTGAAGAACTGGAAGACGAAGCCGGTCTTCTCGCGGCGGGTGAGGGTCGCCTCTTCGTCGTTGAGCTGGCTGATGTTGATGCCGTCGATCAGGACGCTTCCCTCGGAGGGGCGGTCGAGGCCCCCGAGGAGGTGGAGCATCGTCGACTTGCCGGAGCCAGACGATCCCATGATCGCCACGAACTCGCCCTTGGCAACCGAGAGGGAGACACCTCGCAGTGCTTCTACGGAGCCGTCGCCAAGCGGGTACCGCTTGGCGAGGTCGTGCGCTTCGAGGATCACCGCCATCCCCCGCAGTCTAGCCCGCCGGCCTGAGCCGATGCAGGCTCCGCGGGCGTCCCGGTAGGGGAATCAGCCCAGGAAGAAGCTGAGCAGCGAGCCGATCACGGTCTCGAAGATGCCGCGTTCGGGCGCCTGCGCGGTCTGGACTCGCAGGCTGCGGGCGACGATTGCATTCGATCCGGGGGCATCGTCGCCGACGGTCGAGTGGATCGTGGCGATGAGGGTCGCCACCTTGGGAGCCGGCGTCGGATCAGGGCTGGGGGTCGCGGTCTCCAGCGGCACCTGTCGCGGGGTGCTGACGGGCGTCGGGATGGGCGTCGCGACCACTGGCCTCGGCGTCGCCACGACCGGCCTCGGAGTCGGCGCGGGGGTCGGGGCCGGTGGCTTGGGAGTCGGCGCCGGCGTGGGGGCGGGCGCCGTCTTGAGCCTGACGAAGAGCTCGGTATACATGCGGATGTCGCGGATCTTGCCGCCCCACATCACGTCGTTCTGGCCGTAGGCCCCGACGCCACCATGCGTCCAGTCCGGGTTGAGGATATTGGCCCGGTGCCCCGAGGAGCCCATGAACCCCTCGTTCATCTTCACCGGCGAATCGGCATCGGAGAAGCCGTTGTTGTAGCCGATGTTCTCGCCACCCTTCGACCAGCTCAGGCCGTTGGTGTCGTACCAGTGATAGACCTGATAGTTGGTGCCCTTGATGACGTGCTCGAAGTAGTCGCGGTCGACCATATCCTTGCTGCGCCAGCGCGCCAGGCTCACCAGCGTGCTGTGCTTGGCGATCGGTGCCACGCCGTTGTTGGTGCGGTCACCGTTGAGCAGCTGCCACAGGGTCGCCTCGGCGGCGGACTGGTCCCAGCCCGTCGCCGGCTGCGGGGCCCACGCGAGCAGGGCGGCCGCCATGAGCGCGGTTCCGGAGAGGGCCATGGCGCGCGCCATGACGCGGCGTGGTCGTCGTCGGGGCATCTCGGCGAACATGCAGGCAGCGTAGGGAGCGAGGGCCGAACGGTCAGTAGCGCTGTCGTCCCGGCGGTCCGGCATGACCAATGGGCCGCCCCGGTCCCCTCGTGGCTAGGACCATGGGTGGTGCCGATGGGCACCGCTCCCTCCCCGGGTACCCAACGCAGGTGGGTCCGCTGTACCCTACATTTGAGGTCCGGACAAATGGCTTCTAGAGACGGGACCCTGCGTTCTCCTTCGAGCGGTGTCTTTGTCGCGACACTCGCCTTGGCTTTGACCGCAATTGCCTTAGCCATGGCTGCGTCCGCGTTTGGGCTGTTTTCTGGTGAGACCCGTTCCCCATCGACCATAGGCGCGGGAGGACAAGGGAGCACAGCAGGGACCTTGCCGATGCCCACGACGGACGACACTGCCACACTGCTCGATCCAGCATCGGTCGTGAACAAGATGGGCGCGCAGGAAGCTATCGACCTGGCGCGCGCCAGCGCGGGCGGGCTTGTTGGCGATTCGCCGATAGCTCAGCTCGTATCGATCACTACGCGGAGCCCTGACTCGCAGCTGAATGGATTTGAGGGCTGGGTGATCCTCTCCACCGATGTACCTGGGTTCGTTGGGGGACCGCACAATGCTCCATCGATCAAGGTCGCGGCCACGTACACCTGGGTCTTCGTTTCGCTCAATGGTGAAGTGGTGGCTCAGACCCAGGTGACGTACCCGACTGCTGAATCGGTCCCAGCCCTGCCCTGAAGGCGTGCTCCGCGTCGGGAGACGGGCGGGGAGGTTCGTCGTACGATGGCCGCGGAGAGGAGGAGGCGATGGCCGATCCGGTCGGCGACATCATCGGGGACTACCGGGCCTTCGCCGCACAGCAGCGCGACCGCCTGCTGGCCCGGGGCATCGACATCCGTCCGTACCCGCTCAGCCACCTGGCCTTCCGCGTGCCGGAGTGGCACCAGTACGTCCACGTGCGGACCCTTTGCTCGAGCGCCACGCGGCCGCGAGCACCGAGAACGTCTGGAACGGCCGGCCCATCTCGCTGATCCGGCTCGCCACCCCGCTCGAGGTCGTCGATGGGCAGGTGGTCGCGGACATCGAGCTCATCCCGCCGGTCCACCAGCGCGTCTACAAGATGGGCCTCGAGCACCTCGGGGTCGTCATCGGCGACGAGGTCGATGCCTTCTCGCGGGAGCACCGCGCTGTGCTGACCGGCCAGCAGTTCCAGAGCGCGGACAACGAGCCCTACTACGTCCTCTTCGAGGACTTCACCCACGTGAAGTTCTACCGTCGCTCGCTCTATGAGGGCATCGTCCTGCAAGGGGGGACGTTCAACGGCTCCCACGTCGACGACTGGGTCCCGCAGCGCCTGGTGACAGCGACCGGCCCGAATCCTCTGCCGCGGTGAGGGAATGGTGGGGTGGCCTATGGGGGTCGAACCCATAACCTTCGGATCCACAATCCGATGCTCTGCCGGTTGAGCTAAGGCCACCATGGGACGCCAGCGAGAGGCGGCGAGGGCGGGCCGGATTCTCCCATGGGCTCGAGATGAGCGTCAAACCTGGCGGCGGCTCATCCCCCGGATCAGAACGAGCACCAAGGCCGACCCCAGGATGGCGATCAGGAGGGCGCCGAGGAAGCCGCCGGCCCGACTCTGATTGAGCACATCGGTCCAGATCCAGCCGCCGACGAGCCCGCCGACGATCCCGAGGACGGTGGTGCCGAGGCAGCCCATCCGTCCCCGATCCGGCACGAACCAGCCAGCCACCGCGCCGGCCAGAAAGCCGATGACGATCCAGCCGATCCAGTCGAGTCCTTCAGGCATGCTGGAATCCTAGGTCCTCGAGACCGTCGCGCGCGTGAAATCGGCGACGACCGCGCCGCTGTTGACGGTCGTCGGGAAGGCAAGCAACGGAGGGTTGGCCGGATCGATCGGGATGCCGTCGAAGGTCCAGGTGTCGCCGGCGCAATCGGTGAGGCGATCGGCGCCGAGCGTCACGGCGCAGTCGTTGGTCGGGCTCCAGGCATCGACCACCGCGAACGCCGCCGGCCCGATCGCGGAGACGACCACCGTCAGGCTGATCAGCTCATCGTCGCGCTCCACCTCACCGGGCCATCCGTGCGACTCGCTGAGCACGATCTCCACCAGCCTGGGGCCATTCCGGATCACGGTCGCGGAGGCGACCGTGGTGGTCGCGTCGCTGAGCGGCGGCGCGAAGCTGAAGATGAGCGGGCGCACCAGCAACAGCAGGCCCGCCACCGCGGCTGCAGTCAGCAGCCCCGCCACGACGTAGCGGCGCACCGGAAAGGGGTCCCGTCGATCCATCGGTCAGGTGAGCCGGGAGAGGATCGATTCGCGGTCGAAGGCCCACGATCCGATCAGCAGGGTCACCCCCACCAGGCCGGTAACCAGCAGGTCGCCGATCAGCACCTGCTCCAGCGAGAAGGTGGCGTGCCCACCGAAGAACTGGGCGACGGCGATGGCGATGATCGGGATCACCACGAAGCCGCCGATCTGCTGGGCGGTGCGCGGGTCGTTGACGCGGCTGCTGATCACGATCCCGAGCAGGACGCTGAGCAGGCAGATGAGCGGCACCAGCGTGATCATGGCGACGATCCAGACGTCGCTGAAGACGAACCGCGTCAGCCGTGGATCTGCGATCAGCCCATTGACGAGTCCATATCCGATGAAGACCAGCCAGGTGGCCGTGACCGCCGGCAGCGCGGCCGCGATCGTCTTCCCGGTCAGCAGCTCCGACACCTCCAGCGGCGTCGCCAGCTGCGGCTCGAGCGAGCGCGCCACCTTCTCCCCGATCACCGACTGGGTCGCGATCGCCATCGGCACCATGGCCGGGATCAGCAGGAAGTAGGCCATGAAGTTGGTGACGATGAATGCCTGGGCAGCCAGCTTGGCCGGGATGTTCGGGAAGTTGGCGATGTACTGCTGGATCTGGCCCAGCTGGTTCGGATCGAGGTCGCGCGCCTGGATGAACGCCACCAGCCCCGTCGGGATGGCGGCGAAGACCAGGGCCGGGAAGGCGACGGCGCCGAGCAGGAGGCGGTTGCTGAGCAGGTCGCGCCACTCCTTCGTGAATACGGCCCAGACGTAGCCGATCCTCATCGGTCGGTGTCCCGCTCACCGACTTCGCCAACCAGCGAGAGGTAGGCCTCCTCGAGGGTCTGCGCATCCTCGACCACCGAGGTGATGCGCGCGCCGGCACCGACCAGCTCCGCCACCAGGTCAGGCGTCTCATGCGCCGGGTCCGACAGCTCGACAACCAGCGTGCTCTCCCTGGCCTGGACGCCGCTCACGTAGGGCAGCTCGGCGAGCCGGCCGACGAACGACTCGGGACCGCGAGCGCCGTTGAGCTCCACCCGAACCGTGGAGGTCCGCCCATGCCGCCGCAGGCCCGCCGGGGTGTCGACCCGCAGCAGGGTGCCGCGCATGATGCCAATCCGGTCGCACAGCCGCTCCGCCTCGTCCAGGTTGTGCGTGCAGACGACGATCGACCGGCCCAGGGCGCGCAGGGTGGCGATGAAGTCGCGGATGTTCTTCGCGGCCGATGGGTCGAGGCCGCTCGTCGGCTCGTCGAGGTAGATCACCTCCGGCTCGTGCAGCAGCGCGCGGGCGATGGCCACCTTCTGCCGCATCCCCTTGCTGAAGCTCGCCACGCGGCGGTCGGCGTACTCGCTCATCTCGACCACGCCGAGGTAGCGCTCCACCGCCTCCCGCAGCCGCACGCCGCGAAGGCCGTAGAGGCGACCGTAGTAGGCGAGGTTCTGGCGCGCCGTCAGCTTCTCGTGCAGGCCGGGGCTCTCGGTCAGGATGCCGGTGAAGGCCCGGATCTGCTGGGTCGCCTCCCCGAGTGGGTGGCCGTTCACGATCGCAGTGCCGGCGGTCGGCGAGATCAGCCCGGCCAGCATCCGCACCGTGGTGGTCTTGCCGGCTCCGTTCGGTCCGAGCAGACCGAAGATCTCGCCGTCGCCCACGGTGAAGGACATGTCATGCACCGCGGTGAGCGCACGGAAGTCCTTGCGAAGCCCCTCGACGACGATCATCGGGCCTGATGCTAGCGGCTGGAGCCTCCCGCCACCGCGGGACCAATGAACGGGTCCCCCGCCTGACCAACGGCTAGGATGCGGGGCATGCCGGAGCGGACCGTGAGCAGCCTTCGCGCGTACAGCGGCCGCCTCCTTTCGCTGCGCGTCGACGAGGTCGAGCTGGATTCGGGGCGACACGCCACGCGCGAGGTGGTCGAGCACCCCGGAGCAGTGGCCATCCTGGCCTGGGAGGGCCAGCGGCTGGCGGCGGTGCGCCAGTGGCGGCAGGCGGCCGGTGCCGAGCTCCTCGAGATCCCGGCCGGCACTCTTGAGCCGGGCGAGTCACCCCTCGTCACCGCGCAGCGAGAGCTGGCCGAGGAATGCGGGCTGACGGCGACACGCTGGGAGGAGGGACCCGCCTTCTACACGGCGCCGGGCTTCTCGACCGAGCTGCTCACCATCTTCCTGGCGACCGACCTGCACACGGTCGACGCACGGCCGCCCGAGGACGAGGCGCTCGAACGA
Source organism: Candidatus Limnocylindria bacterium (assembly GCA_036004845.1). Classification (GTDB taxonomy): domain Bacteria; phylum Chloroflexota; class Limnocylindria; order QHBO01; family QHBO01; genus CF-167. Next base: position 19,815 of record DASYRA010000071.1, on the reverse strand, counting down.
TCGTGGCTCACCCTGGCCGACGCGCTGGCGGCGATCGACGACGGTCGCATCCGCGACGCGAAGTCGCTGGTCGGCATCCTGTGGCTGGCGCGCCGCTAGCCCAGGTCGACGCGCGCGAGCCGCGGGTTCTCGGTCCGGCCCGGGATTCGTCCCCGCTTGGCGATGGCCTTGCCGTCGATCTCCTTCAGGTCGCCGGTGAAGTCGATCGGTGAGGCATCCGAGATGGCCGACCCGACCGCGAACGAGTCGATGGGCGCCCCGGACTCCTTGAAATAGGCGATCCGCTCGAGGTCGAGCCCGCCCGAGACGACGATCTTCACGCGTTCATGGCCGGCGAGATCCAGGCGCGCGCGGACCTCCTTGACCAGGTCTGCGGTGACTCGACCGCGCTCCGATGGCGTGTCGAGCCGAACGCCCCACAGCCGATCGCCGAGGGCGTCCGCCACGCGCAGCGACTCCTCCGCCTCGTCCTTGAAGGTGTCGACCAGGACGATCCTCGGCACGTCGGGGTCGATGTGGCGATCGAACGCCTCGGCTGCGCGGACCGTGTCGCCGAAGATGATGATCAGGGCGTGCGGCATGGTGCCCGTTGGAGCGAGGCCGGCCAGGCGCGCGCCCGCGGGCGTCGAGGCACCGACACACCCACCCACGACCGATGCGTAGTCCATCTGGTCGGCGACGCTGGGATGCACGTGCCGTGCCCCGAAGCCGATCACCGGGATCGGCGCGGCCGCGTCCACGATCCGTTGTGCCGCCGTCGCCCAGCCGGTGCTCTGGGAGAGGATCCCGAGGAGGGCGGTCTCGTACAGCCCGAACGACGAGTAGCGGGCGGTGATCCGGAGCACCACCTCCTTGGGGCCGATGGCGTCGCCGTCGTGCAGCGACTCGACCACCGGGCTGGGATCCGCCGGGGCCTGCTCGCCGCCCAGGATCGTCCGCAGGTAGGCGATCGCCTCCTCCGCGCCACACAGGATCGCCTCCTCGCGGGCGAAGATCTCCATCGTCACGACCGGGTCAAGTCCCTCCGCTGCGAGGATGCGTCGCGCGCGCTCGAAATAGACGTCGGCCGTGTCCCCGGCGAGGACGTCCGCGGCGGGCAGGAAGCGGGGCGGCCGGACGGCGCGGTTCGCGATCGTCTCCTCGGTCGTCATGGGGCAGCAGTGTAGTGGCTGCCAGAACGGCGTCGGAGCGCGACGCCCGCCCCGAGTCCGAGCAGCGCGATCAGCACGATGACCGTGCCCAGCCGCAGGACCCCGTCGGAGGAGGCTCGGTTCAGCTGCACCTCCAGCCGATCCAGGGCCGCCGCCGCCGCCTGCAGGTCCCCCTGCCCGAAGCTGTCCGCCGCCTCCGCGAGCGACCGCGTCGGCGTATCGGCCAGGAGGAGACCGATGGCCTCCATGGGGCCGCGTGGAGCGCGGACGCGCTCCTGCATCGCCCCATAGGCGTCGACCACGGCGCGCTCCGCAGCCAGCTCGGCGGACGCCTCGGGACCGCCCCCGGCGACGACGTAGCGATCGCGCAGCCGATTGGGCGGCACCAGGCCGGCTGCCGCCACCTTGGCGATCAGCTCATCGCGCTCGACCAGCCAGGCCGATGCCTCCGAGATGCTGGCCTCGGCCTGGTCGAACCGCCATTCGCTCATCGCGCTCCGGACCGGATCGGGCGCCCCCCAATCGCCGGCGTCCGCCAGCAGGCGACGGTACGCATCTCGCGCCGCATCCCGCTGCGCCAGCTCCGGCGCCGCATCGGGGCCAAACGCCATTTCGCGGAAGAGCTCGGAGACGTCGACGACGCTGACCGCGGAGAGCTGATCGAGGAGGCGACGGGTGTCGACCGGCGGGAATTGCCGCCCGTCGTCGGCCTCGCCATCCGGCTCGAAGGGGTCATAGGCCGATACTCCGGCCACGATCCGGTTGAGCGCCATGCCCAGATGCGCCTCCCCGACGGTGGCGGCGATGCGGTCGACCAGGGCCCAGGAAGCCGCGTACCCGTAGGCATCGGTCGATGAGCCGGCCCCACCCACCCACTCGAGAAGCGGAGCCGCATCGGCCGCCAGCTGGTTGGCGCGATCAGCTGGATCGTATGGAGCTTCGACGCCGATCTGGGCGGCGACGGCCGCCGCGTAATGCGAGGCCAGTCCCTCTCGGACCCAACGGTCGGCGGCGAGCTGGTCGCTGATCCAGATGTGCGCCGCCTGGTGCAGCAGGGTGAAGGCGGAACCGTCGAAGGCGACCCGGATCTCGGCGGTTGCGGACGGCAGCCCGCCGGTGCTCGCCTCGCCGCCGGCCGCCTCGGTCACGACCAGGGGCCCGACCCGTGGATACGGCAGGCCGATCGCCTCTTCCAGCCTCGGCAACGCATCGACCAGGAGCCGCAGCGTCTCCTCGCCCCAGGTCGCGTCCGAGCTCCACGAGCGGACCTGCAGGTCGACCGTCCCGCTGCCGAGGGCAACGCTCGCCGATTCGGTGACGTAACCGCCCGGAAGGACCGCGGTGATGAGCGCGAGCCAACGGCTCGGATCGGCGATCGGGCCGCTGGTCAGCTCCAGGATGGCGCCAACCTGGTCGGTCAGCATCGGGTCACCGTCGGCCCGCGCGTCATACCCGGCCGGCAGCTGGACGGTCACCTGGCTGCTGGTGCCGAAGCCCCAGGCGGGGAACTTGACGACGTCCGCTCGCACGTGCAGTTCCGGTGCGGCGCCATCGGCCAGCCGGTACGAGAGCGTAAAGCTCACCGACTGGTTGTAGCCCACGCGCGACCTGGTCGTGACCGACGCCACCTGGACGCCGTCACGGTTCTCGACGCTGACGTCCAGCGCGCCGCCGTCATCCGCTGCCGCGACCAGCGACGCCCCGTCCTGGATGGCAAGGTCGACGTGGGTAAAGGCACTGACCTGGCCCGATGGATTGGGCAGCGTATTGGTGAACGAGACCTCCACCGTCACCCCGATCTCGCCGCCGGCGGGATCCACCACGTAGCGCGCCACGGTGGCCATCTCGTATTCCGCGGCGTCGGCGGCCGCGGGAGGCAAGAGCGGCAGCAGCAGAAGGGCGGCGCCGATGCCCCCGACCAGGCAGCGCTTCAACGGTTGCTGCCCAGCAGCCGTTCGATCAGGCCGCGCCGTCGAGGGCGCACCGGTTCCGGCTCCCAGGCGGGCATGGACGCCTCGACCTCCTCCCGATGGGCCGCCAGCAGGGCCGCGTTGCGCGGCGTTCGGCCACTCCAATCGGGCAGGTTGCCGCGGTCTGCGACCGCCGCCGCCGTCTCGTCGAGGAGCCGGTCCGCGACGATCGTGAGGCGCACCAGGATGCGCGCCAGCGCCTCTCGATCGAGGCCATCGGGTGGCAGCTCGGTCATCAGCATCGGTCGGTCGTCATCGGTCAGGGCGAACTTCACGAACGGATATTCGTAATTGGCTCGCAGCATGCGGGCGTAGACCCGCTTCGGCACCTCCATCTCCTCGTCGCCGTAGTACGCCCATGCCGAGAGCCCGACGCCGTCGACCCAGGCCACGGTCGTGCGCAGGTCGAATCGCCTGGCGCCGTCGAGCAGGAGGTCGCGGCTGAATGCCGCGTCGCCGAACGCGCCTCCGCCGCCGATCACCTCCACGCCCAGCTCCGCGAGCCACGCGTCGAGCGGCGGTGCCTGGTCAGCCAGCGTGGACCACCGTCTCGCCCGAGCGGATCCTTCGGCGCCGCCCGAAGTCGGCCTCTTCGACGCCCGGGTCGATCCGGCAGTTGCGGCCGATCACGGTCGCCCCGGGGATGCGCGCGCGCTTGCCGACCAGCGTGATGCCGGCGAAGAGCCGCTCGGGCTCATCGCGATTCGGCCGCAGGTCATCCCCGTCCCCCACCCGGCTGCCGGAGCCGATGACACAGTCCTTGTCGAGGATGGCGCGGTCGACGACCGCTCCCTCTCCGATCAGCGTGTCGAACATCACGATCGAGTCGCGCACGACGGCGCCCGCCTCGACGCGCACCCCGGGTGACAGGATGCTGTGATCGACCGTGCCGTGGATGACGCAACCGTGGCTCACCATGCTGCGAGTCACGTTCGCCGCCTGCCCGATGAGCGCCGGGGCCCGCTCCTCGCTCTTCGTGTACACCAGCCAGCCGCGATCGTAGAGGTCGATCCCTGGGTCGTCGGAGAGGAGGTCGAGGCTCGTCTGCCAGTAGCTCTCCACGGTGCCGACGTCTTGCCAGTAGCCGCCGTAGTGGTATGCCCCAACCCGTCGGCCCGCATCGACCATGGCCGGCAGCACGTCGCGCCCGAAGTCGACCCGCTCTGCGGACAGCACCGAGCCCAGGTACGGCCAGTTGAAGACGTAGACGCCCATGCTCACCAGGTTGCTGGTCGGCTTGGCAGGCTTCTCGACGAATGCGGTGATCCAGCCATCCTCATCGGTCTCGAGGATGCCGAACCGATGCGCATCCTCGATCGGCACGGTTCGCACCGCGCAGGTGAGCTCGGCCTGGGTGGTGCGGTGGCGCTCGATGAAGGGGCGGTAATCCATCTTGTAGACGTGGTCGCCGGCCAGGATCACCACCAGGTCGGGGTCGCGGTCGGCGATGAACTCCACGTTCTGGAGGACGGCGTCGGCGGTGCCGCGGTACCACTCACGCGAGCGGCCCCGCCCGAGGTACGGCTGCAGGAGGGTGACGCCGCCGCGGCTGCGGTCGAGGTCCCATGGCCGCCCCACGCCGATATGGTCGATCAGCGAGCGGGGGGCGTACTGCGTCAGGACCGCGACGTCGGTGAGGCCGGAGTTGACCGCGTTCGAGAGCGCGAAGTCGATGATCCGGTACTTGCCGCCGAATGGCACGCCGGGCTTCGCACGGACCTGCGACAGGATCGAGAGCCGCTCACCCTCGCCACCGGCCAGGATCAGGGTCAGGATCGACTGCGCCACCGGGTGATTCTCGCACGGCGGGATGCTGCCGCTGGCCACTCGCCAGCCGGCACACTCCGCTCAGGGGCGCCGTCTCCGGCGTCGCGTCCAGCGAACGACGCGGGCCGCGAGCGGGACGGTGCTCAGGATCGCGGGAACGGCGAAGAGGCCAACGAGGGTTGGCGGCTGAAGGGGGATGGCTGCGCCGGCCTGAGGTGACGGCACGGGCGTGCAATCGCCCGGCTTGCCCTTGCAGCCATCGCCGCTCCCGCGCGGGGTGGGGACCGGTGTCGGGGTGGCCCGAATCTGGCCGCAGATGGGAGCCCCGAAGCCGCTGTTGCCCCGCAGCGGGGCGATCAGCAGCCAGACCCTGTCCGGACCCAGGATGCCGATCTTGTTCGGGTCGCCCTTGGGGGCGAGCTGGCCGTTCACGAAGCGATCGGCCCAGCGCTTCGCGGCCGCCACCATCTCGGGTGGCCGGCGGCCATCCTGGGCGACCTCGGCCACGACGTCGAAACACGTCCCGCTGACCTGGATGCCTCCCCCATTCCCCGACGCGTCCGGCGTCGCGAACCCGGCGCTGCCCTGCTTGTTGACGTGGACGTTGTCGCGCGGCGGAACGGTGCCGTCGAGGAAGGGGACCTCGATGGTCGCCCCGCAGGCGCCGGTCGGCGACATCCCGCTGAAGCGGCACACCGATGCACGGACCACGCCGGGTGGCTGCGCGAAGTCGTTGTTCGGAACCGGCGCCTGGCCGTTCCAATCCCACGGTTGGTTGACGGCGAGCTTCATGAAGTCGTGCCACAGGTAGAGCGGCCCATCGGCGCTGTACAGGCCCTGGCCGAGCCGGTTGGAGAGCGCCTCCTGGTTGTTGTTGCCCATCCAGACCCCGGTGACCAGGCTCCCCGGCAGGTACCCGAAGCCCGAGACGTCGCGGAAGTCGTTGGTGGTCCCCGTCTTGAAGCCGGCGTGGCGCCGCGAGCCGTTGACGTCGAACAGCTGCGCGCGCTCGCCCCACAGCGTGTTGGTCCGAGGGTTGGTGTTGCCCTCCAGGATCCAGTGGGTCAGGTAGGCCTCCGCCGGGGTCATCGGCTCGGTCGCTCCCGGGCCATTCTTGGCGAGGTCGTAGATGACCTTGCCGTCGCGGTCCCGGATCTCGAGGATGGTGGTGGCGGGGTGCAGCGTCCCCTGTGCGGCGAACACGCTGTAGGCCTGGGTCATGTTCGTCAGGTTGACCGGCACGGAACCGAGGGTGAGGGTCAGCCCCGGATCCTCCCCCAGGATGTAGTCCGAGCTGGCGACCCCCATCGACTGCGCGAACTGGGCGGTGACGTCCACGCCGACGAGGTACTGCATCATCACCGAGGGGACGTTCAGGGAGTAGCGCAACGCGTCGAACGCCAGGACCGGTCCGTGCTCCTTGATGTTGGCGTTGGTCGGGATGTAGGCCCGCGTCGGGTCGGATGAGCCGTACTGCGTCACCGCATCGAGGAAGAATGTCGCCGGGGTCGCCTGCCGGGCACGGAACGCCGAGCTGTAGGTGATCGGCTTGAAGGCGGATCCGGGCTGGCGCTTCCCCAGGCCCGCGACGTCGAACTGGCCCTGGACGCGCGGGTCCTTGCGGTTGTAATAGTCGACGCTGCCCACGTAGGCCACGATCTCCCCGGTCGCCGAGTCGATGGCGACCAGGGCGCCGTTGTGCACGTTCTTGTCGGCGACCGCCTTGACCCATTTCGTCACTTGCTCCTTGGCGACCTGCTGGAGCGGGTAGTCGAGGGTGGTGGTGATCCGATAGCCACCGGTCCACACCGCCTGCGCCGGGTTGGCAACACCCATTGCGGCCAGGATGCGCTCGGCTTCTTTCTCCACTCGGAAGGAGAAGTGCGGCTCCCGCAGGACCGATGTCACCTTGCCCGGGTTCATCTCCTCCCAGGTGACCGAGACCGCCTCGTCGTGCTGGCGCTGGGTGATATAGCCCTCGTGCAGCATCGCGTCGAGAACGTCGTTGCGCCGAGCGATCGCCCGAGCCGGGCCGCGCGGATTCTCGACCGGCTGGTACGGGTCGTAATAGCTGGGCAGCTGGGGCAGGCCGGCCAGGAAGGCGCCCTGCGCAAGGGTGAGCGTGCTGAGGTCGGAGGTGCCGAAGAAGTTCGCGGACGCCGCCTTGATGCCATAGGAGCGGTTGCCGTAGTAGATGAGGTTCAGGTACGTTTCGAGGATCCGCTCCTTGCCGGCCCGGCCGGGATAGGCCGCCGTGACCTGCCGGGCGAGGATCTGCTCCCGGATCTTGTCACCGAAGCCACGCCCCTCGAGGAAGGTCAGGTCGGGCTGCTCGCACGGGTCGGACGTTGGCACCTCGGGCCCGGGGTCCAGCTCGACCGATGGGGCCGCCGTCGTCGGCGGCTCGTTCTCCTCCTGGGCCAGCTTGATCGAGCCCGCGTACTTGATCACCTGCTGGGTGATCGTGCTGGCGCCCTGGACGATGGCCCCGGCCTCGAGGTTGGCGAGCGCGGCGCGCGCGACGGCGGTGTAGTCGATCCCGTCGTTCGTCCAGAAGGTGCGGTCCTCGGCTGCGACGGTTGCGTCGACGATCGAGTCAGGCAGCTCCGAGAATCGCACCTCCTCGCGGTTCTCGCACTCGAAGCGGGCCAGCAGCGTCGTGCCGGTGCGGTCGTAGACGTAGGTGCTGGCCGGCATGTCGATCCCGTCGATGATGTGCGGATCGGGCAGCCCGGTCGAGAAGTAGTCGTACGCGGCGAGCAGCCCGGCTCCGGTCCCGGCGACGGTGCCGCCGATGAACAGGAAGAAGACGCCGAAGGCGACGATGAAGAACGTTGCCATCCCGCGTCGCGGGCTGCGACGCTGGGTGGTGCGACGGATCATCAGCCGATGACGGCGCCGCTGCATGGCCGGGTGCATCGCGCGAACGGTACCCCATGCCGGTGAATCGGTCGAATGAGGCGGCCGGCGTTCGGCCGTGGGTCAGGGCAGGTATTCCCTCGGGTTCACCGCGGCGCCGTCGAAGTTGACCTCGAAGTGCAGGTGGCAGCCGGTCGCGAAGCCGGTGGCCCCCTCGTAGCCGATGACGTCCCCGACGTGGACCTCCTGCCCGACCGTCACGATCTCGCGCGACAGGTGCCAGTAGAGGGTGGCCAGCCGCTGCGAGTGCCCGATGATCACGCCGATCGCGAAGTCGCCGTACTTCGCGTTGGGCCGCCCGTCAGCGAGCACGATGCCGTCGCCGCCCGCATAGATCGGGCCGCCGCATCGGTCCAGGTAGGCCATGTCCAGCCCGCTGTGGAACGTGTTGAAGGCGGTCGGGCCGAATTCCTGGGTGATCATGAACGACCCTCGCTCCGGCCATTCGAAGCGACCCCGGTAGGCGAGGTCGAGCTGATCGGCTGCGGCCTTGAGCCTCTCGACCAGGGCCTCCTGCGCGGCGAGCTCCTGCTGCTGGGCCTCGATCAGCTGCCCCTGCGCGTCGGCGGCCTGAGTGAGGTTGTCGAAGCGCCTCTCCCCCGCGTCGCGCATCTCCTCCAGCTGCTTGCGCTTCTCCTCGAGGGCAACGCGCGCCGCGTCCAGCTGCCGCTGCTGCTCCGCCAGTGCGTTGGTGCGCGCGGCCGCGGCGTTCCGCAGCTTGGTCAGGGTCCCGCGCCCGACGCTGAGGGTCTCGTTGCGCACCTCGAGGCGCGTCCGCTTGTCCCGAATCTCTTCCGCGAGCCTCTGGTCCTCGTCGGACAGGGTGAGCATGTACGAGAGCTCGCTCGACGCCTTCGTGAAGGAATCGGTCGAGAGGAGCACCTCGAGGACGGAGGTCTGGCTCTGCTCGTACGCCGTGCGCATGTGCTCCTGCAGGAGAGCCTCGCGCTGGCTCAGCTCGACCTTTGAGACCTCGATGCCATCGGCGATCTCGACCAGCGTCTCCTCCAGGTCGTCGATCTCGAGCTCATACTTGCGAAGCTCGGCGCGGGCCTCGGCGAGCCTGCGCGCCGCCGCCTCGATGTCGCGCGCGGCCTGCTCGAGCTCGAGCCCAACGGAGGTCAGGTCGCCGCTGATGCTCGCCAGGCTGGCGGTGAGGTCGGCCTGCTCGCGCTGGAGCGCGGCAAGCTGCGTGCGCTGGCGGGCGAGCTCCTCCTCCATCTGAAGCTGCTCGCTGATCGCGCCATTGACGGTCGGGTCGCCGGCACGCACCGCCGGCTGCCATTGCAGCGGGGCAATGGCAGCAACCAGCAACAGGAAGGCGGCGACCCATGGCGCGGCTGGGCGACTGGCGATCGACTTGACTCCCTGATCTCGCTTGCGCTGACTGCTTCGGACCGCGTCGCCAGGGCCTGCGCGCGGAACTCGGAGCGACCCCGGCGTTCGGCCCGGGGAGAGCAAGAATACCCGACCTGTCCAGATCACTGTCAATGGAGCCAGCGCCCCGCGGCAGGGACGGGCTGCGAAGTTACCTCAGCGCGCGGCGCCGGCCGAAAGGGCGGTCGCGAGCTGACCCAGCAGCCCGGGATCGCGGAGGAGGGTGATCACCATCCCGGCGACGAGGAACGGGCCGAACGGGATGTAGCTCTTGAGCCCGGCTCGTCGCGACACGAGGAGCAGCGCGCTGGCAGCCGCCGAGAGGAGGCCGGCCACGAAGACAGCGACGAAGATCGCCGGCCATCCGAGCACAAGGCCGATGGGACCGACCAGGTAGAGGTCGCCGAGCGCCACCCCGCCCCGCACCACCAGCCCCAGGATGCCCATGAAGCCGACCGCCACGGCGCCGCCGATGAGCGCGTTCGTCCAATCGACCGTCGGGTTGAACGGCACGAAGAGCACGGCCACGACGATGAGCGGATCCAGCAGCAGATGGGGCAGGCGCCGCTGCTCCAGGTCCGTCGCCGTGAGCAGCACCAGGGTGGCGAGGATCAGGAGTTGCACCGCCAGCGCGTAGGCCGGAAGCGTCGATCGCCAGGCGATGGCTCCACCCGCGGCCCCGGCACCGAGTGACAGCAGGGCGGTTCGTATCCCCGGCGCTCGACCCGACGCCTCGTCGGCCGGCCAGATGCTCGCCAGCCGTTCCGCGCCGGCCCCGATGACGGCGAAGGCAACCCCCGCGGCCAGCGCTGCGATGGTCAACGCCTCGTGGATCTCCCTCGGCGCATGGCGAGCCTAGCCCTGCGCGAAGTCGCGTGCCAGGCGGACAAGGGTCGAGACGGTGGTTCCCAGGGAGCCCTTGGGGTTGTGCGCCTTGTCGCGCATGAGGTAGGCGGAGCCGCCGATATCGATGTGCACCCACGGCACCGTGACGAACTCGGAGAGGAAGACCGCGCTCTTGACCAGGGATCCCTCGCGAGCCGCGGAGTTCACGAGGTCCGCGTGGGCCGAGTCGAGCGTGTCGCGGTACTCGGTGGCGAGCGGCAGCTCCCAGAACCATTCGCCGGTCGCCTCGGCTGCGGCGGCCACCTGGCTCCCCCATTCGCGTGGCCTCGCAAAGTAGGCGCTGATCATGTCACCGAAGGCGACGGAGGCCGCGCCGGTCAGCGTCGCCACGTCCACGAGGTGCGTGGCCCCCTGTCGCTCGGCCCAGTGCAGGGCATCGGCCAGGATGAGCCGTCCCTCGGCATCGGTGTTGATAACCTCGATCGTCTTGCCGTTCATCGCCTTGACCACGTCGCCGGGGCGCTGCGCGGCGCCGCCCGGCATGTTCTCGACCATCGGAGCGACCGCCATCAGCGGCACCTCCGGCGCGATGCGGGCCAGGGTCCGGACGGCCGCCAGCACGGCAGCGGCGCCCGCCTTGTCGTGCTTCATCTCCTCCATCCGCTCCAGCGGCTTGATGCTGATGCCGCCGGAGTCGAAGCAGACCCCCTTCCCCACGATGGCCAGCCGGCGATCTCCTCCGGCCTGCCAGCCGGGGAGCTTCACGCCGATCAGGCGCGGCTCGTGGGCGGCACCCATCCCGACGCCGAGCAGGGCGCCCATCCCGAGCGCCTGCATCTCCGCCACGCCCAGGATCTCGACCGTGCAGCCTTCGTCGACCAGGCCGCGCGCCAGCTCGGCCATCGTCTCGGGGTACAGGTCATTCGCGGATCGATTGGACAGCTCGCGCGCCCATTCGACCCCGTCCGCGATGGCCATCGCCTCGGTGAGGAGCCGCTCGTCCGGAGCGTCCTCGCCGACGACGATCACCTCCTCGACGTTGCGCATCATGGCCGGCGTGTCGCGCACCCTGCCGTAATAGGCATGGGGCCGGAAGGTTCCCTGGCTGGCGCCGATGGCGGCGGCGGCATAGGCGTCCGGGCCTTCCCCGTCGCGCAGCCAGAATGCGAGGCTCTTCGCGCCACGACCCTGCAGCCGGCGCGCCGCTTTGGAGCCGTTCCGGCGCGCCCGCCAGGCGCCGCGCCCTCGTCGACCGGACGCGACAAAGAGGATGCGCGGGGCATTGATCCCCTCGACCTCGATGAGGGCCGTCTCGTCCTCGATCGGGTTGAACTCGCCCCACTCCAGCGTGCGGGTGATTGCGCCGCCGGTGGCGGCGTCCAGCTCAGCAAGGTCGGGCCGCAGCTCGCGGTCCGCGGGGTAGATCGGTACCGCGAGCACGTCGGCCTGGACGGAGGCCGGCTTGCTGGTATCGGCACGAACGCGCATCGATGCTCCTCGCAGATCGTTTCAAACGGGGCCGATCGTGGTTGGGTGGATGCAGGATCGGCGGCGCCAGTATAGGGGTCGTCGACGGCCGCTCAGGACGCCGGCTTCAGCACCGGAGCGAGTGCCGAGCGCGCCTCCACGGCCTCGTCCGCCAGGGCTGCCAGACGCTGCAGCGGAATGACACTGACAGCCGCACCCGCCTCGGAGAGCGTCACCGCCAGGGCATTGTCCGCACCCAGCGCTGCATCCGCCGCCTCCGCATACCGAGCGGCGGCAGCCTCGACCGCCTCCGGGTCGTCGGCGATCGTCCCCCGTGCGATGTCACCCGCCGCATCGAGCAGCTCGGCGCTGATCATCATCCAATACCGAAGCAGCGGGGGCCGCTGGGTCCACTCCACGAGGAGCGCCAACGGCGCATCGGCCGCCCGGAGCTCGTCGAGCGCGGTGACGGGATCGTTGCGGTCGAGCGCCGCCAGAGCCGCGGCGAGGGCATCGACCACGGCCTGCGTCGCGTGGCGCCGCTCTATGAACAGGGTCGCGGCGTCTGCGGCGGATCGCAGCTGGGCAGCGAGCTGCTCGAGATCGGCCCCTCCATACGTCAGGGAGGGGACGGCTGCGTCGGGGTGGATGGCGGCGGCCATTCCCGCGACGGCGAGCAGCGCTCGCCGAGCCCCGTCGGCCTCGTCGCCGGCGCCTGCCAGCACGTCCGCGGCTGCCGTCAGCTCGGGTGACGGCGCCTCGCCCGAGACGGTCAGCGCCGCGCCGCGCCGAGCGTGGTCGCGGGCGCGCTCCAGCTTGGCGCTGAGCCTGGCCAGAGCGGCGTCGGCGGCTTCGGCAGCATCGGCCAGGGCCGCGGTGCGCGCCAACGCGCCGGCAGGATCCGCATGCGCCGGATCAGGTGAGCGCAGGCCGAAGCCGATCCCGACCGCCAGTCCCAGGCTGATGGCGATTGCCGACCGACGCCGTCCAGCGGCACCTATCATCTGGTGATGGACCTCGATCGGATGCGGATGCTGCCCAAGGCCGAGCTGCACCTGCATCTCGACGGGTCGATGCGCCCGCAGACCGCGGTGGAGCTGGCCGCCGAGGCCGGCCGGGCACTGACCCTGGAGGATGCGGTCTCCCGATTGATCGGGCCGGTCCGCTGCACGGACCAGGCGCAGCTGCTCAGCTTCTTCGACCTGCCGATCTCCCTCCTCCAGACCGCCGCCGCCCTCAGGCGCGTGACGGCCGAGCTGGTCGAATCGCTGGCCGACGACGGGCTCACGTATGCCGAGATCCGCTGGGCGCCGCGGCTCCACCTGAAGGGCGGGATGTCGGTCCGCGACGTGATCGGGGCGGTCGCCGACGGCGTCGCCGAAGCAGCTTCCCGGCTCGGTCCACGCACGCCGTTCATCGGCCTGATCGCGACCGCCATGCGTTCCCATCCCCCGGCCGCCAACGTCGAGCTGGCGAAGGCGGCGGCGGCGTTCGGGCCGCCGCTGGTCGGCTTTGACCTCGCCGGCCCGGAGGCGACGTATCCAGCCCCGCCGCACGCGGCCGCCTTCCTGGAAGCGGCCGGCGGCGGCCTGGCGCTGACCGCGCACGCCGGCGAGGTGCCCGGGCCGGAGCGGATCCGCGAGGCGCTGGCCTTCGGCGTGCGACGGATCGCGCACGGCGTCACGGCGGCCGAGGATCCGGAGGTGATGACGCAGGTCCGCGAGCGCAACGTGACCCTCGACCTCTGTCCCACCAGCAACGTCCAGGCGGGGATCGTGGCCGAGCTCGCCGACCACCCGCTCGCCACGCTGCATCGCGCCGGGGTGAGCGTGACGCTCTCCACCGATGACCGGACCGTGTCGAACACCTCGCTCTCCGAGGAGATGGCGCGGACTGCGGCGGCCCTGCGCCTCACGGCCGGCGAGCTGGCCGCCATCGCGGTCAACGCGTTCCGTCGTGCGTTCGGCCCGCGCACGGCACTCGACCCGATGGAGCGCGCAGCCGAGCAGGCGTGGTCCGCCTGGGCGGCCGAGGCGCCCGCCATCAGCTGAGCCACCGGCGCAGGAGCGCGGCCGCTTCGGACGGGTCGCCGGCGACGTGGTCGGGACGGCGCTCCCCATCGAGGGTGGCGGCCAGGGCGGCGTCCGCGACGCCGGTCAGGACCAGGATCGACCGCATCCCGGCACGATGCGCCGCGACCATGTCGGCGTCGGGGTTGTCGCCGATCGACACCGCCTCCGACGGTCGCACACCGGCGCGCTCCAGGATCGCGCGGAAGATCCCCGGCTCCGGCTTGCCGATGACGAGCGGCTCCGCGCCGCTCGCAGCGCTCAGGGCGGCGATGATCGAACCCGCCCCGGGAAGGAAGCCGGTCGGAGTTGGGTAGCGCAGATCCGCATTCGTGGCGATGAAGCGTGCCCCAGCTCGGATCGCGGTCGAAGCCGCCGCAAGGCGGCGGAAGTCGAACGACGGGTCGAGCCCGGCGATCAGCGCATCGTAGGACGCGTCGAGGGGGCCGCCGTCGTACGAGAGGTCGACAGCGTCACCGGCCGCGGTCGCGTCGAACCCTGCCGTCCGCAGCTCCTCGAGCATCCCCGCCGCCCCGACCGCCATGACGCTGCGCACATCGGGCAGATGGGCGCGGAGATGGTCGATCGTGGCCGACGTCGAGGTGACGATCTCGTCGAGCTCGACCGGGACGCCCATCTCGACCAGGCGCGGCACGTAGATCGCCCGGGTCGCCATCGAGTTGTTGGTGGCGAACCGAACGAGCAGGCCCCGCTCCCGCAGCATCGCCACCAGCACGGCGGCTCCGGGGACCGGCTGCCGACCGCGATAGATCACGCCGTCGAGATCGAAGATGACGAGGCGCAGGGGCGGCTCTCCGGATCGGTCCATGCCGACGGATCATAGGGTTGGGAACCGCACAAATGTCTTGGCGGCCGCTTGACGGCACGGTATGATCGCCCGGATTCGCGGCGGCCTAGCCCTCGGGCCAGCACGCGACCCGCCCGTCACCATCGGACGCGGCACCGTCATTTCAGTGAGTGAGGGGAGAAGGAGATTCAATGCGGAAGCAGCGATGGCTCGGCGCAAGCGCCGCCCTCGTATCACTAATGCTGGTGCTGGCTGCCTGTAACGGCGGCGGCGCCTCGGTTTCGCCGTCCGCCGAGGAATCTGCGTCGGTCGTGGAGTCGGCAGCAGCATCCGAGGCTCCGACCGGGTTCGCGGCGTGCGGGAACCAGGACGCGGGTGATGCGTGGAAGATCGGCGGCGTCACGGACGTCGGCCAGCTGGAGGACAAGTCCTTCAACGAGGCCGGCTGGTGCGGAACGCTGGCCGGGATCGACTCGGTCGGTGGGAGCGGCGAGGTCCTGGTCACCGCGAAGGTTGAGGACTACGCCGTCAACCTTCAGTCACTGATCGACGACGGTTTCCAGATCATCGTCACGTTCGGATTTGCGCTTGGCGACGCGACCCTTGTCGCGGCCAAGGCGAACCCCGAGGTCAAATTCATCGGCCTTGACCAGTTCTATTGCATCGACGCGAACGGCGTAAAGGACGCCACACCCACTGGTGCACCGGACTGCGAAGGGAACGCCACCTTCAACGACATCCTGCCGAACCTCCAGGGCCTCATCTTCGCGGAGGCACAGGCCGGATACCTCGCGGGTGTGCTCGCCTGCAGCATCAGCGAGAGCGGCGTCATCGGGGCCGTCGGCGGCATCTTCGCCATCCCGCCGGTTCCGCAGTACATCGGCGGCTACCACAACGGCTGCCTGTCGGTGAACCCCGACGCCCAGGTGCTCGTGCAGTATGTCTCTGAGGACATCACCAAGGCCTTCAACGACCCGACCACGGGCCGTCAGCTGGCCCAGCAGATGCTCGATCTCGATGCGGATGTCCTGTTCCAGGTCGCCGGCGGCAGCGGGCAGGGGGTCCTCGAGGCGGTCTGCGACGCGGGCAAGTACGGAATCGGTGTCGACACCGACCAGTACCTCTCGTCACCCAACGTCGCGAAGTGCATCGTGACCAGCGCAGAGAAGAAGATCGTCAATGCCATCAAGTCCGCCATCGAGCGGGTGGCTGACGGGAGTGCGGTTGGCGGCAACATCACCGGTGACGCCACCAACGGCGGCATCGGCCTGGCGCCGTACCATGACTTCGAGAGCCTCATCACACCGGACATCCAGGCGGCGATCGACGCAGCACTCGCGGATCTGGCCGCGGGTACCGTCGACCCGTGCGCGGGCCCGGGGGTGTGCTTCTTCGATCCCGATCCAAGCTAAGGGAAGTTCGGCTTTCACCGAGCTCCCATGGAGATGAACGAAACGGGCGGCCGAGACCACACGGTCTCGGCCGCTCCCTATCCCGCCAAGCCAGCCGCTAACGCGACCGGCGGAGCGCCCCCCGTTCTGGAGATGCGCGGCGTCACCAAGCGCTATCCGGGCGTCCTGGCCAACGACCACATCGACCTGGATCTGCGCGCCGGCGAGATTCACGCACTCCTGGGAGAGAACGGCGCCGGCAAGACGACCCTGATGAATATCCTCTACGGCCTGGTGGAGCCCGACGAGGGTGAGATCCTGCTGGACGGCACGGAGGTGCAGATCCGGGGACCGGTGGACGCCATCGCCCGCGGCATCAGCATGGTCCACCAGCACTTCATGCTGGTGCCGGTCCTCTCGGTCTCCGACAACATCCTGCTCGGCGAGGAGCCGATGTCGGGACCGATCTTCATCAACCGCGCCGGCTCACGCCGCCGCATTCGCGAGCTCGGCAAGAATTTCGGCTGGGAGATCGACCCCGATCAGCGCGTCGAGTCGCTCTCGGTGGGCTGGCAGCAGCGAGTCGAGATCCTGAAGGCCCTGTACCGGAACGCGCGGATCGTGGTGCTCGACGAACCGACCGCCGTGCTCACGCCCCAGGAGACGAAGGAGATCTTCACGGTCCTGGGCAAGCTGCGGGCGGAGGGCTACGCGATCATCTTCATCACGCACAAGCTGTACGAGGTGCTCGAGGTTGCCGATCGCATCACGGTCATCCGCCGCGGCCGCGTGGTCGGCACCCGCAAGCCCTCCGAGACGGACGAGGACGACCTGGCGGAGCTGATGGTCGGCAGGAATGTCGAGCTGACCGTCGACCGGGGGACGTCACATCCCGCGGAACCGGTCCTCGTCGTCGACGAGCTGCATGCGAAGGACGACCGGCGGCACGAGACGGTGCGCGGCATCAGCCTCTCCGTGCGCGGCGGCGAGATCCTGGGCATCGCCGGCGTGGCCGGCAACGGGCAGGACGAACTCGTGCAGTCCCTCACGGGCCTGCGCCGTCCCAGCTCGGGCCGGGTGACGATCGCGGGGAAGGACGTGACCAACCACGCCCCGCAGTCCCTATACCGTGCCGGCCTTGCGCATGTTCCGGCCGACCGGCAGCGACACGGCCTGGTGCTGAGCTTTCCGCTCGACGACAACATGGTCCTCACCAACTACAGCGACCCACCGTTTGCCAGGGCCGGCGGCCTCCTCCGCGATGCCGCCGCAATCGACCGTCGGGCCGACGAGCTGATCGCCGAATACGACGTGCGCACCCCCTCACGCGAGGTGGTGGCCGCCACCCTCTCCGGGGGCAACCAGCAGAAGGCGATCGTGGCTCGCGAGTTCAGCGGGGACCTGCGCGTGCTCGTCCTCGACCAGCCGACGCGTGGGCTGGACGTCGGCAGCATCGAGTTCATCCACCGCCAGATCATCGCCAAGCGGGACGAGGGGGTCGCCATCCTGCTTGTCTCGGCCGAGCTGGACGAGGTGATGGAGCTGTCGGATCGCATCGCGGTCATTTACCGCGGGGAGCTGGTGGCGACTGTCGACGGGCGCTCCGCCAACCGCGAGAAGATCGGCCTGCTGATGGCAACCGGACGAGCCTCCGGCAGTGGCACCGAGACGCAGCCGGAGCCGGTCAGGCCATGAGGCCGCGGGAATGGCTCCGGAGCGCAATGGCGGCGGCGACCGTGCCGGTCCTGGCGGTGGTCCTCGGGCTGGTGGCGGGGGCGGCGGTGATGGTCATCTCGAACTCGCTGTCGACGGGCGTCACCGACGTCGGGCTGCCCCTGCGGGCGTACGGGTCGCTCCTGGCCGGCTCCCTCAGCGGCCTCGACGAGGTCGTGCGGACGGTGAGCGAGGCGACACCGCTGATCCTCGCCGGCCTGTCGGTGGGAATCGGCTTCAAGGCCGGCCTGTTCAACATCGGCGCTAACGGACAATTCCTGATGGGAGCTCTGGCGGCGGCCGGCGCCGGTGCGGCAGTCTCAGGCTGGAGTCCGCTGCTCGCGATCCCCGCCGCGCTCGGCGCGGGCATGCTCGCGGGAGCCGCATATGGCTTCATCCCGGGCGCGTTGAAGGCATGGACCGGCGCCCACGAGGTGGTGACGACCATCATGCTCAATTTCATCGCCGCGGCCTTGATCGCCTTCCTGGTGACAGGCCCGCTGGCGACCGCTGGGGCCAGCTTTGCGAGGACCGGCGACGTCGGGAACGCGGCGCTGCCGCTGATCATCGGGCGGCCGGGTGGGACCGGCCACCTGGGCATCCTCCTGGCTGTTGTGGCAGTGCCGCTGGCCTACCTGCTGCTCTTCCGCAGTGTGCTGGGCTTTGAGATGCGCACGGTCGGTGCAAACCCGAGTGCCGCCCTGTACGCGGGCATGCGCCCAGCGCGCCTCATCATCCTCACGATGGCTCTCTCCGGCCTGCTTGCCGGCACCGCCGGCGCCGGACAGGTGCTCGGGATCAGCCACTCCATCTCGGCCTCGTACTCGACATCGGTGGGCTTCGACGCCATCACGATTGCCCTGCTCGGACGGTCGCATCCGATCGGCATCTTCTTCTCCGCTCTGCTCTTCGGCCTGATGCGGGCCGGATCGGCGCTGATGCAGATCCGCGAGCGCGTCCCGGTGGAGATTATCGACGTCATCCAGGCCGTCATCCTCCTCTTCCTGGCCGCCGACATCATCGTGCGCACCGTTTTCCGTATCCGGGCCCCGGGCAGCGGTGTGGCTGAGGAGCTCGAGACGGTGACCCGCACCTACGGCGGGGCCGCCTGACGATGGACGTTCTCTACGGGATCCCGATCATCGGGCTCTTCGTCCAGTTCGTGGCGTACATCGTCCAGATCGGGCCGAACATCGCCCCGATCATGCTGGCCATCTCGGTGCCGCTGGCGTTCGGTGCCTTGTGCGGCATCATGAACGAGCGCTCGGGGGTGGTGAACATTGGCATCGAGGGGATGATGCTCATGTCCGCCTTCTTCGGCTTCGTGGCGGCGGGCTTCGCCGCCGGCTCAGTCGACTTCGACACCTCCGGGCCGTTCGGGGTGACGCCGCCGATCCTCCTCGGCGTGGCGGTGGCGGTCGGAGTCGCCGTCCTGCTCTCGCTGCTCCATGCGTGGCTGTCGATCACGATCCGGACCGATCAGATCATCAGCGGCACGATCATCAACATCGCGGCGCTCGGGCTGACCGGCTACCTCAACCGAATCTTCATCTCGCCGAATCCGCGGCTCGGAGCGGGTACGTTTCAGACCTGGCGTCCGCCGGATTGGCTGACCGATCTGCCGGCGGTGGGATGGGTGTTCAACATGTTCCTCAAGCAGGGACCGATCGCGATGTCGCTCATCGTCTTCGTGATCGTGGTGCAGGTGCTTCTCTTCCGCTCGCGGTGGGGGCTTCGGACGCGAGCCGTTGGCGAGCATCCCAGAGCAGCGGACACGCTGGGCATCAGCGTGTTGGCGTTGCGCTATCGGAATGTGATCCTGGGTGGCGTGTTCGCCGGCCTGGCCGGCGCCTTCCTGACCCTCGAGCAGACCGGCTCGTTCCAAAACGGCATGACCGCGGGTCGTGGATTCATCGCATTGGCATGCGTCATCTTCGGGCGCTGGACCCCGATCGGTGCCTTTGGGGCCGCACTCCTGTTCGCCGGCGCCGATGCTTTCGGACGAACCGTCGGCCTCATCCCGCCGACAGGCGAGCTGGCGGGGCTGGGAGAGGTGCTGGGCGCCGTCCCGGATCAGTTCTACGGCGTGCTGCCGTACGTGATCACCATCATCGTCCTGGCTGGCGCGGTGGGTCGGAGCGTGCCGCCCGCGGCGGTGGGCCGCCCCTACGTGAAAGAGGGGCAGGAGACCTAGCGGGCTAGGCCTCGACCAGGTGCTCGGCCTCGAGCTCCACGGCGACGTGGTGCGCCGGCGGAACGCGCAGCAGCTGCGGCGACAGACCCGCCGCCTGCATGTCGGCCTCGACGCGAAGGTGGTCGTACGGGACCGCTCGGAAG
>DASYRA010000070.1:0-1651 GCA_036004845.1 Candidatus Limnocylindria bacterium | reverse complement strand
CTCGGCGTCGGTCGCACTCGGGGCGCTGGCCCGGCTCATCGGTGGTCCTGCGTTCGGCGTCGGCGCCATGGCGGGAGGTGGCCTGGTCGGGGTCGCCATCGCGAGACCGGTTGGCGACGGAGGGGACGTCCAGCTCCTGGCGATCGGGGTCGCCCCGGAGTGGCGACGACGGGGCATCGGCTCAGCGCTGTTGCGTGGGCTCGTCGCCCTTCCCGAGGCTCACGGGCGTGCCTTGACGGCGACCGTCGGACCGGCCGAGCGGGACGTGCTGGACCCGTGGCCGATCGAGGAGCGCATGTCCGCCGCGCGGGGGCTGCTCGGTCCCGCGGGATTTGCCGAGATGCGCGGCGGCGATCGAGGAAGTCTGCCCTCCACGATCCGCCTCGTCCGGCCGCCGCCGTAGGCCTCACCGCCCTCACCGCCCGAGATGGACACCCCGAGGCGGCGCATTGAGCAGCCGTGCTGCATCGGCGCGGACATCCATCCAGAGGATCCCGGAACCAGGCCAGCGTGCTCGATCAGTCAGTGCCACATGAACCTCCGACGCTCGCGCTGGGTAGACAACGTGCAGGGTCTCTGCAAATTGCCGGGACAGGTCCCGCGTCGCGTGCGTCGACCGGAGCAGGAGCAGGGTGGAGACGACGACCGGCTGCCCACTCGCCATCGACGCGGCGCGAGCCAATTCCGTGTCCAGGAGCGCTCGCGCCTTCTGGTTCGCCCAACGGATCTGTGCCTCCAGTCGACGTATCTCCGAGTGCGCTTCGATCGCGATGAGGGTGGGCTCCGCCGGATCGTGGATGACTGCGTCGATCACGCCGCGGATGGGTCGGTTGAGCGGTACCTCCAGGAAGCGTCGCCAACGGGGGTGAGCGCTCCGGACCAACGTCTCGATCATTCGAGCCTGGATACGGTCCCGTAGCGGCGACCCTGTTCCAGCCTCGGCGCGAACGCGGAGGCGGCCACCCAACGCGGCGACCACAGCAGCGACGACATGTATGCTCGGCTCGGTGAGTCCGGCCTCAATTCTCGAGAGCAGCGACGGGCTGATGCCGGCGGCCCGCGCCAGGCGAGCCTGGCTGATTCCGGCGTCCTCGCGCTGCAGCCGGAGCTCCGAACCGATCGCCCGAATGGTTTCGCGCGTCGTTCTTCGCGCATCGAGCGCGATCTTGGTCTGGAGATCGTGCATGGCCTCGCCCGTGGTCGGCGGCAGTGCACGCCATTCAACGATTTCCGCCTCAGCTGCGCCTTACTTGCGCAACACTCGTGGCAGCGGAACCATCAGTGCACCCGGTGCAACGTTGGCAAACCGAAGGGCATCAACCGGCGCTGTGGCGGATGGCGGCGGCCTGCTGGACCTCTGGACATTGCATCCGATGCACAGCGAGGCAGTCAGCCGGCCCGATCAGCATTCCCACGAAGGCCTCGGCCCCGAAACGTTGCGCCGAGTTCAACGGCATGCGGCGGTGCCGGCTTTGGTGGCGTCGTGAATGAGAACATCTGGTCGAAATGCTGGTGACGGCCTATACTCGGGCTCCCGTGGCCACGACCGCCCCGCCTCCGCCTCCGGCACCCCAATCGACCTCCGCCGAGGGGTCGCCAAGCGACCCGCTGGCGCCGTTCAGCGCGCCCGTCCGAGCCTGGTTCGCGAGCA
>DASYRA010000069.1:0-15119 GCA_036004845.1 Candidatus Limnocylindria bacterium | reverse complement strand
CGATCTCGGCGGACGACCTGGCCGGCCGCCACTGGACGCTCGCCGATGGCGAGGGCCGGGTCACCTGGGTCAACTTCTGGGCCACCAACTGCGAGCCGTGCCGCACCGAGATGCCGGCCATGCAGCGCCTCGCCGACGCGTACGGCGACCGGCTGCTGGTGCTCGGTGTCGACTGGGGCGAGTCGCGCGCCTCGGTGGTCGATTTCGTCGAGCGCTACGCGATCGGCTACCCGATCCTGCTCGACCCGGACCTTGAGAACTTCTACCGCTGGGCGGCTCGCGCCGGCCTCCCTCGTCACTACTTCATCGATCGCAGCGGCACCGTGGTGCGCGAGGTGATCGGTCCGCTGGCGCCGGCGCGGATGCTGGAGATCGTCGAGGAGCTGCTCGGCCCCGCCTAGCGCACGTAGAGGGCGCCGGTCATGGCCTCGGGATGGATGTCGCAGCGGAAGAAGTGCTCGCCGGCCGACAGCGCCTCCACCGCGTAGTCCTTGGTGACGCCGGGACCGTTGAAGGCCTCGCCCTGGAACTCCCTGACCGCCGCCGAGCCGTCCGCGTAGATCGCCACGTTGTGCGGCTCGCTCTCTTCGTTGGTGAAGCGCACCGTGAACGCCACCCCGGCCAGGGCGACCATGCAGGGGGCGCTGAACCGAAGCTGATCGGCCGAGATGGTGATCACCCCGTCGGCATCGGCCCTGGCGCACGCCGCTGGTGGATCTGCGCCCGACGGGAGCGGCGTCCATTCCGGTGCGGCCCCACTACATGCGACCAACGTCAGGGTCAGCGTTGCGATCAGGGCAAGGCGGGTTTTCACGTTGCTTCACTCCTTACCTGGAATCCCTTGGCCGTAGCCTCGATCTGGATCGGCAGCTCGCCGGGGTCATGGGTGAAATAGCACCACCAGCCCTCGGCGGCGGCGCGCGTCACCAGCTGGTTGCGAACCTCAACCGCCTGGATCGGATAGTCGTCGAAGGCACTCGTCCAGCGCACCGGGATCTGCCAGCGGGTGGGGATCAGGTCGCCCCAGAAGATCGCGTGGTCGCCTTGTGGCTCCTCGCGTCCCTCGCCGCGGGTGCCGAGCAGGACCGCCTGCGAACCGCGGGTATGGCCGCCGGTGGGCAGGACGCTGACCCCGGCCACGAGCTCAACCTCGCCCTGCACCTCCGCCAGCAGGCCGGCGCCGCGCACCAGGTCGAGCTGGTCGCGCTCCATGAGGCCGGCGAGGCGCAGCTCGTCGCCGTGGGCGGCCTCGGATTCGTCACGCTGCACCACGTATCGCGCGTTCGGGAAGTTGGGGCTGCCATCGGCGTCGACCATGCCCCCGGCGTGGTCGTAGTGCAGGTGGCTGAGCACCACGAAGTCGATCGTCGCCGGGTCGACGCTCACCGCGCGCAACGCCTCGGCCGGGTCGCCGCCCTCGACGCCCTTGATCTCGCGGTCCTTCTCGGTCATCCGCACGCCCGTGCCCGTCTCGACCAGCACCCGCTTCCCGCCCGCTTCGATCAGCAGCAGGTTGAGGCGGCAGAGCAGACGGCCACGCTCGTCGGCCTCGGTCAGCCGACGCCAGAGCGGTTGTGGAACAACGCCGAAGAAGGCACCCGCATCGGGCCGGAACCAGCCGGCGCGCACGACGCGGACGCGAACGTCGCCGGCGTAGGTGCGTGCCTGGCGCGCAGGCGTGATGGCAAAGAGTGGCTCGGTTACGTCGAACTCCGGATATCGGCCGGGCTCAGCGCTTGATGCGACCTCGCTCGAAGTCCCGATGGTACAGGCTCGCCGTCGGGTCTCGCTGCCCGCGGTACTTGCTGCCGATGCTGGCGTCGCCATACGCCACCTCGGCCGGGCTGGACAGCCGCTGGAAGCTGATCTGGCCGATCTTCATCCCGTCGTAGAGCGTGATCGGCAGGTTGGCGACGTTCGACAGCTCGAGGGTCAGGTTCCCCTCCCAGCCGGGGTCCACGTAGCCGGCGGTGGAGTGAATGAGCAGCCCCAGCCGCCCAAGCGAGCTCTTCCCCTCTAATCGGGCGACGAGGTCGTTCGGCAGGCCGACGCGCTCGAAGGTCGAGCCGAGCACGAATTCGCCGGGGTGAAGGATGAAGGGGTCGTCGTCGCCGATCTCGACCAGCTCGGTCAGCTCCGGCTGGTCGGCGCGCACGTCGATGAAGGGGTATCGGCTGTTGCGGAAGACGCGAAAACGCCGGTCCAGGTGCAGGTCCACGCTCGACGGCTGCACCGCCTCGGGGATGAACGGGTCGATGACGATCCGGCCGGCCTCGATCTCGGCCCGGATGTCGCGATCGGAGAGGACCACTAGCCGTCCGCGGGGGTGCGCTGCTTCATCAGCCGGTCGACTTCACGCTTGAGGGTCGAGATGTCCTCGTAGCTGTGGTAGACCGATGCAAAGCGGATGTACGCCAGCTGGTCGATGTCGCGCAGCGCCTCGGTTGCGAGGCGGCCGATCTCCTTGCTGGTGACCTCGGGCTCGCCGCGCGCCCGCAGGCCGCTCTCGATGTCGTCGACCGCCTGCTCGACGCGGGCCAGTGTCACCGGACGCTTCTCGAGCGCCCGCATCAGCCCCGCCTGGAGCTTGCCGCGGTCGAATTCCTGGCGGCTGCCGTCGCGCTTGAGAACGGTGAGGCGCGCCCCCTCGGGGCGCTCGTAGGTGGTGAACCGGTACGAGCACTGCTCGCATTCCCGCCGGCGGCGGATGGTGCCTCCCCCTTCGAGGTCACGCGAGTCGATGACGCGCGTGCCGGACTCGTTGCAGCGTGGACAGAGCATGCAGGCTCCCCGTGCGGACTACACCAGTGGTGGTACCGTCAGGAAGCATACCACAAGATGTGCCCCGAACCGGCGGTTTCGCGAGCCGAGCTACCCCTCTCGCACGCGGCCGAGACGCGCCGCCACGGTGGCCTCGGCGGGCATCCCCGGCTCCCAGGTCACGAGGGTGGCGACCAGCTCCTGCATCCGCAGGCGCGCGTGCAGGATGTTGAGGTGCCCGCGCTTCCAGTAGATGAGCGGCTCCTCGTCATCGGGAGGTCGGTACGGCAAATGGGTGATCCCGCATCCCCGCTCGGCCGTGACGATCCCGCGCAACGCCCGCTCGAGGCTCGCCTCGTACTCGGCGTGGAGCCCGTGCAGCTCCTCGGGCGCCAGCATGCCGCGCAGCGATTCGGCAGCCAGGTCGAGCTTCTCCTCCGAGGCCTGAAGGTCGACCAGGGCCTCGTCGGGATCCGCATCCCGGCGCCGCAGCGCGTCGACCAGGTCGCCGAGCGTCATGAGCTCGAGGTCGATCATGGTGGTCAGCTCGGTGAGGCTGCGCCGATAGCCCTGCAGCTCTCGCCCGCCCGACTTGGAACGCCGTCGCCGTCGTCCGCCCAGCAATGGCATGGCGCTAGCGCCCCTTTCTGCGCATGATCTCGGCGGTCAGCTTCGGGACGATCGTGAACAGGTCGCCCACCACGAACAGGTCGGCGAACTCGCCGATCGGGGCATCCGGGTCCTTGTTGATGGCAAGCACGTGCTCGGCGGTCTGCATCCCGACCCGATGCTGGATCGCGCCACTGATCCCGCACCCGACGTAGAGAGCCGGCTTGACCACCTTGCCAGTCTGGCCGATCTGGAGCTGGTACGGAACCCAGCCCGCATCGGCCGCCGCGCGGCTGGCGCCGACCGCCCCGCCGAGGGCGGCCGCCAGGTCGTGCAGCGGGGCGAACCCGTCGGCGCTGCCCACACCGCGACCGCCGGCGACGATGATGCTGGCCTCCTCGAGGTTCGCCACCGCGGCCTCCGCGGGGTGCGTCTCCACGATGTGCGCGGTCCCCAGCGGTCCCGCCTCGGGGGTCGGCGCGGCAGCAACCGCCGCCGTCCCGGTCCCGCCTTCCAACGGGGTGAAGGTGCTGGGCAGGACGAGCACGATCGCCGGCTGATCTGCCTCGTCGGTCGGCTCGCTGACGGTGATGACCGTCCCCTGCAGGGTGGCTTGCTCGGTCCGCACTTTGCCGCTCTCCACCCGCACGGCTCGCACCGGCCCAAAGGCCGGCACCCCGAGCAGCCCCATCAGGGCGGCCGCCAGGTCGCGACCGTTCGGCGTTGCCGGCGCGAGGAGCGCGAGCGGCTCCAGGTCACGGACGGCTGCGGCGGCCGCGGCGGCATGCGTGATGGCCGGCTCCGCGTCATCGCCGAGCACCACGGCGCGGGAAGCCCCGGCGGCGCCCAACGCCCCAACGTCGCCCGCGCCCGGACCATAGGCCAGCCCGACCGCCTCTCCTCCGCTCTGCCCTGCCAGCTCCGCCGCGCCGGCGGTCAGCTCCAGGGCGGCGCGCGTCGGCGAGCCGTCACTGAACTCGGCGAGGAAGGCGACATCGTTGCCCATCAGACGAGCTTCCTGGCGGCGAGCCAGTCGACGATCCGGGTCACCGCCTCATCGGCGCTCACGTTCTCGACCCGCTCCGTCGGTGCCTTTGCCTCCGGCTTGCGCGCCTCCACCACCCGGGTCAGCGCGGACCCGTGCAGCTCGTCCGCCGAGAGGCCGATGTCGGCAAGGCTCCAGGTCTCCATCGGCTTGCGCTTGGCCGCCATGATCCCCTTCAACGACGCGTAGCGTGGCTCGCCCACCTGGTCCGTCACGCTGGCGACCACCGGGAGCGGGGCCTCGACGATGTCGAACCCATCGGCCGTCAGGCGGCGCACGCGCGCCGCGGAACCCTCGAGGCGCAGCTCCGAACCGTACGAGAGCAGTGGAAGGCCACGCAATGCGGCGACCGCGCCGGGGACCAGGGAGCCACGCGCATCGTCGGATGCCATCCCCATCAGCGCCACGTCGGGCGCCAGCTTGTCAAGCGCCGCCGCCAGCACCCGAGCGGTGGCCCAGGCATCGGCTCCGGCGAGGGCCGGATCGCTGACCAGCGTCGCGTCGTCGCCACCCATGGCCAGCGCGCGGCGCAGCGCCTCGGCGGCCTGCTCGGGGCCCATCGACAGGAAGCCGACCGACTCGACCGCGCCGGACTCCTGGAGGCGCAGCGCCTGCTCGATGGCGTACTCGTCCAGCGGGTTGATCACCGCCTCGGCGGCGGCTCGATCCAGCCGCAGGTCGGCGGTGTAGCGCTTCTCGGCGGTGGTGGCGGGCACCTGCTTGATGCAGACAACGATCTTCAGGCCGATGGTCGAAACTCCCCTCGTCTACCTTGCGGTCGGGACACGCCCGCCCGTCGAAGGAGCTGACGCGCCACGATCATGCGCTGCACCTGCTGCGTCCCCTCGTACAGCTGGGTGATCTTTGCGTCGCGCATCATGCGCTCGACAGGGTACTCGCTCACATAGCCGTAACCGCCCAGGACCTGCACAGCATCGGTGGTGACCCGCATCGCGGTGTCGCCGGCGATGAGCTTGGCCGAGCTCGTCCAATACGCCAGGTCCGGGGCATCGGCGTCGACGGCGGCTGCGGCGGCGTAGGTCAGCTGTCGAGCCGCCTCGATCCCGCTGGCCATGTCGGCCAGCATGAACTGAATGCCCTGCAGGTCGGCGATCCGCTCCCCGAACTGTTCGCGCTGGGCCGCGTAGCCGACCGCGAAGTCGAGCGCGCCCTGCGCGATACCGACCGCCTGGGCGGCAATCGAGAGGCGCGACCGATCGAGGGTGGCCATCGCCACCGCGAAGCCCTCCCCCTCCGCGCCGAGACGGTTCTCGCCCGGAACGCGGACGTCGTCGAAATGCAGCTCCGCGGTCGGTGAGCCCCGGATCCCCATCTTGTGCTCGACCCGCGGCGCCGAGAAGCCGGGGCTGTCGGTCTCCACGATGAAGGCGCTCAACCCCTTGCGCCCGGCCTCGGGATCGGTCTGCGCGAAGATCGTGACGAGGTTGGCGATCGAGCCGTGGGTGATGAAGCGCTTGCTGCCGGTCAGCACGTAGTCGTTGCCGTCGCGCCGGGCGCGCATCCGGATGCCGGCCACGTCGCTGCCGGCGCCGGCCTCGGTCAGTCCGAAGGCCGCCATCCACTCCCCGCTGGCCAGGCGCGGGAAGTAGCGCGCCTGCTGCTCCTCGGTGCCCGCGACCATGATCGGCAGGGCGCCCAGCTTCTGCACCAGGACGATGAGGCTGGTCGTGGCGTCCGCCCGCGCGATCTCCTCGACCACGATCGCCTGTGAGACGTTGTCGAGCTCCGTTCCTCCGAACCGCGCCGGAAAGGCGATACCGAGCAGGTCCTGCTTGGCCAGCAGCTCCTTGAGATCCCATGGAAACTCCGCCGTGGCATCGATCTCGGCGGCCCGCGGTGCGATGCGCTCGTCTGCAAGCTCACGCACCACGGCGCGCAGCTCATCGTGATCCGGGGTCGGGCGGTAGGTCACTGGCCAGCAGGATACCGAATCGGGCGTGCCGACCCGCCCATCCATCGGGCCGGGTTCGCCGGCTGGCTACGAGATCGGCCCCTCGACCTCCACCTGTTCGGCGTTGATCCGTGCGTGATAGGCCACCTGCCGGGTGGTCGCGGGACCGTGCCGGACAGCGCCATCACTGAGGCGGAAGGCGGATGCGTGCCACGGGCAGACGACCGTGTATCCCTCGACCGTGCCCTGGGCCAGCGGGCCACCGGCGTGAGAGCACGTCTCCTTGAGCGCGAAGACGAGGTCGCCACGCCGAACGACGACGAGCGCGATGGTGCCCAGCATCACCTTGGTGGGCGTTGCCTCGGCAAGCTCGGCTGCCGGCAGGACGGCGGTGAACTCCCTCGCCTTCCTGGCGCGCTCGAAGGCGTTGTGGTTGACCATGTAGCCGTACTTGAAGACGACGTGGCCGCCGATGAAGGCGCCGACGCTGAGGACGGCGAAGCCCACCACGATCAGCCAGCCACCCAGCACATCGGCCTCAGCCAGCAGCGCCAGGAAGGCGCTGATCAGGATGACGGTCGCCACGATGTTGATGAGGCCGTGCAGCCCGACCACGTGCCGCTCGTCCCCGGTGGCGGTGTCCTTGAAATCAGTCAGGCCGCTGACGATCGCCGACAGGCCCGCCAGCCAGGTGAGCGCCAGCACCCAGAGGATGGCCACCCGCAGGTCGCCCACTCCGAACCAGCTGAGCACCTGCAGCAGGAGCGCGGCGGTCGAGCCGCCGACCACCACGTCGACCACCACCGGGTGCAGCGAGTGGCCGAGCCATGATCCGTTCAGAAAGTCCTGGAGCAGCTTGCCCGGACGACCGAGCCCGCTGTAGATCGCATCCATCACCTTTGCGGTGCCGTCCCAGAGGCGGGACCATGGTCGCGCAAGTCGTTCAAACATCTCGGCGCTCCTCCGTCAGCCGGTCCACTGCCCTCTTCAGCCGGCGACCTCGATCGCCCACTCCCGGAAGACCGCCAGGTGGCGGTCGATCTCGTCGTCGGTGTGCTGCACGGAGAGGGTCCACTGGTCGTCGGGGCCGGGCGGCAGCAGCACGCCCCGGTTGGTGAGGTAGAAGAACGAGGCCTGCCACAGCTCCGCGTCCAGGCCGATGAAGTCGCGGTAGTTCGTCACCCGTTCCGGGGTGAACATCACACAGCCCTTGGGTCCGACGTTGATGGCGTAGCCCGGCAGACCGAACTCATCGATCACCGCCTGGCAGCCCGCCGTCAGCCGGTCCGCCTTGGCGTGCAGCGGAGGGTAGGCGTCGCGGGTCAGGATCTGCGTCAGCGTCACCACGCCGGCGGTCATCGACAGCGGGTTGCCGTTGAAGGTGCCCAGATGCGCCACCCGGGTCGCGCCTCCGGCCAGGGTCGAATGCTCGATCCCGACGCCGGGCGCGTCCTCGGGCACCTCCTCGATGACGCGCATCACCTCTCCCCGACCGCCGAAGGCGCCGATCGGCACCCCTCCGCCGATGCTCTTGGCCAGGCAGATCAGGTCCGGCTGGACGCCGAAGTACTCGGTCGCGCCTCCCCATGCGATGACCACCCCGGTCTTGACCTCGTCGAAGATCAGGACGATGCCGTGCTCGGTGGCCAGCTCGCGCAGCCGTTCGAGGAAGCCGGGGTTGGGAGGGACGACGCCGATGTTGAACTGGACGGGCTCGACGATGATGGCGGCGATCTGGCCGCGCTGCGCCTCCAGGATGGCGGCCACCATCTCGGGCTGGTTGAACGGTGCGATGACGGTCTCGGCCACACGGCTGCGCGGCATGCCGGCGGTCGCCGGAACCGTCGTCGGCGAAGCGGCCGGGCCCATCGTCTCGCGTGGGGGCTGGATGCTGACCAGCACGTCGTCGTGATGGCCGTGGTACCCGCCCTCGAACTTGACGATCTTCTCTCGACCGGTGAAGCCACGCGCCACCCGGATCGCGTCCATGGTGGCCTCGGTGCCCGAGTTGCTGAAGCGGACGAGGTCGACGTTGAAGCGGCGCTTGATCTCCTCGGCCAGGACGATACCGTCCTCGACCGGGAAGGTGTAGCAGGTGCCGTTGGCGACGCGGCGCTGCAGCGCCTCGGCCAGGATGGGGTGCGAATGACCCGCGGCTAGCACGCCGAAGGCCATGTCGAAGTCGAGGTACTCGTTGCCATCCACGTCCCAGATGCGCGAGCCACGCGCGTCGGTCATGAACAGCGGATAGGGGTCATAGGTCTGGAACGAGCTGGCCACCCCCAGCGGCATCGACTCGCGCGCGCGCCGGTGCAGCTCGGCGCTGCGTGGCGTTCGCGAGCGATAGGCGGCTTCTTCCCGCTCGACGATCGTCCTGACCCGGGTGCGATCGACCTCTCGACGTTCGACGATGGCCACGCTTCCCTCCTTCTGACCGCCGATGCTAGCCGATTGGCGGACGGCACGGCCGCGTCGTGGCGGCTGAGACTATGGCCAGATCCTTCGGAAGCCGCGGCTCAACGACCGATCCGGCACCTGGAGCGACCACGCATCCGTCGCGTCGGCCAGCAGCTCGGCGACGTCGCGCACCGCTACGTCGGCGCGGTCGAGGTCGGTCACGCCGTCGCGCAGCATGACCAGGCAGAACGGGCAGGCGGTGGCGATCGCCGTCGCGGATGTGGCGAGCGCCTGCTCGGTGCGGCGGTGGTTGATGCGCTGCCCCTCGCGCTCCTCCATCCACATCCGGGCCCCGCCGGCACCACAGCACAGGCCCTTGCGGTGATGCTGCTCCATCTCGGCCACGGACTGGCCCGGGACCGCCTCCACAACGCGCCGTCCCTCGTCGTAGACCTGGTTGTAGCGCCCCAGGTAGCAGGCGTCGTGATACGCGACCACCGCCTCGTTGGCGCGGTCGGGGGTGAGCCTGCCGTCGGCGATGAGCGTGTCGAGCAGCTGGGTGTGGTGCACCACCTCGACCCCGGCCAGACCGAACTGCGGGTACTCGTTGCGGATCGTGTTGAAGCAGTGCGGGCAGCTGGCCACGATGGTGCGGACGCTGTGATCGTCGTGGGCCATCGTCAGGGTGGCCACGTTCTCCTCGGCCAGCATCTGGAAGAGGTATTCGTTCCCCGCACGCCGAGCCGGATCGCCGCTGCATGTCTCGCGCGGCCCCAGCACCGCAAAGGGCACATCGGCCTGCTTCAGCAGGGCGGCCATGGCGCGCACGACCTTGCGGTTGCGGTCGTCGAAGGCCCCTGCACAGCCGACCCAGTACAGCACCCCGCGATGCGTCGCGGCCGCGGTGCCGCTCCCATCCGCACCCAGCACCGGGACATCCAGCCCCTTGGCCCAGTCGAGTCGCGCGCTGCGTGGCTGTCCCCACGGGTTGCCGGCCGTCTCCATGTTCCGGAAGGCGGCGTTCAGCTCCTTCGGGAAGCGGCTCTCCTCCAGCACCAGGTTGCGCCGGATCTCGACGATGCTGTCGACGTGCTCGATCAGCACCGGGCAGCCCTCCACGCACCAGCCACAGGTGGTGCACTGCCAGACCGCCTCCTCCGGGATGGCGTGGTCCACCAGGGGCAGTGACAGCGCCTCGACCGCTCGCTCACGGGCCAGGCTCAGCGAGCTGTCCGATGCCTCGACCCCGCCGGTCGCGCCCCCCTTGGCCGCGCGCTGCGCCCCCGCGGCTGCGGCGAGGGCCGTCTCGGCGGCGACGATCTGGTCCCGAAGCCCCTCCATGAAGTGCTTCGGCGAGAGGGTCTTGCCGGTCATCGATGCCGGACAGAACTCCATACAGCGGCCGCACTCCGTGCACGAGAGGCCGTCGAGCAGGTGCCGCCAGGTGAGGTCCTTGAGCCCCTTGGCGCCGAAGACGAGCTCCTCGCCGGGCGCCGGCTCGGCCTCGAGATCCATCTTGCGCAGGGCGCCGCGCGGTTCGAGGTTACGCAGGTAGACGTTCGGCTCGCTGGTCAGGATGTGCAGGTGCTTGCTGTACGGCAGGTACGTGCCGAAGACCATCACGAAGCCGATATGGAGCCAGGCGAAGATGCCGAAGCCGGTCGCCGCCGCCTCGGCCCCCAGCGGTTCCAGCGCCAGCGAGAGCGGGCCCGCCAGGATCGCCGCCACCCGTGCTGGATCACCGGGGTGGGCGACGAAGCGGAGGGCGTCGCCGGCCACTTCGGTGACGACAACGCCCAGGATCATGGCCAGGATCACGAACGCGTCCCGGCTGAGGGCCAGGCGCGCGGGACGCACGATCACCCGCCGCCAGACGGCGTACACGAGCGATCCGAGCACGAGGCCGATGAAGAGGTTGGCGATGGCCACCGCCACGAGCCAGCCGATCCCGCCCAGCGGCCAGCGCAGGATCGTCTCGATCAGCCCGTTGGTGAAGTAGTTCCCGGTCGTCACCAGCAGGACCAGGAAGCCCCAGAAGATGAAGGCGTGCATCAGCCCCGGCCCCAGCTCGTTCAGCAGCCGTCGCTGGGCGATGACGTAGACGATCACGCCCCAGATGCGGCGGAGCGGCTGGTCCAGGCGGTCGATCGGCCGCCCCGCGCGGAGGACGGCAAGGTGGCGGCCGGCGCGGCGCCAGAAGAGCGCGATGGCGGCCGCGGCCGGCAGCACGATCAGGGGGTAGAACGGGATCCCAACCTCCATGCCGGCCATGCTACCCGCCACTCCCGCCGCGCCGAGGCGGGAAAGCCGCGCTAGTGATCGCCCCCGGCGAGCTGCTCGAGCGCGTGTCGCAGGACTGGCATCAGCGCCTGCAGCGACTCGCTCGCGCCTCGTGGCGAGCCCGGGACGTTCACGATCAGCGTCGAGCCGCGCGCGCCAGCCACGCCCCGGGAGAGCGAGGCCATCGGCGTCGAAGCCAGGCCCGCCGCCCGCATCAGCTCGGCCAGGCCGGGGACCTCGCGATCCAGCACTCGCAGCGTCGCAGCCGGGGTGCGGTCGCCCGGCGTGAGCCCGGTGCCGCCACTGGTGATGATCAGGCGCGCGCCGTCATCGGCGTAGTTGGCCAGGGCGGACGCGATCAGGTCCTCGTCGTCGGGGAGCAGGAGCGGCTCGGCCGCGACGTCGAAGCCCGCCTCGCGCAGAGCGGTGACGAGTGCCGGGCCGGATTCGTCATCGCGCTCTCCCGCCGCGGCCCGGGTCGAGCAGGTGATCACCATGGCTTCGTGCATGTCCGCGGGCGGAGTCGGCTGGGTGCCTCCCTCATTCGACCAGGCGCCACTGCGACCTCCCTCCTTGGCCAGGAGCTCGACCCGCTCGATCACGATGTCGCGCTGCAGCGCCTTGGCCATGTCGTAGAGGGCCAGTGCCGCCACGCTGGCCGCGGTCAGCGCCTCCATCTCAACGCCGGTGCGGGCCGCCGCTCGTGCCTCCGCCCGGATCGTGACCAGCCCGGCATCGCGGTCGGCGGTCAGCTCGACGTCGACCCGATCGAGCGGGATGGGGTGGCACAGTGGAATCAGCTCGGCGGTGCGCTTGGCTGCGCCAATCCCGGCCAGTCGCGCCACCACGAAGGCGTCCCCCTTGGGGCCGCCGCCGGCCATGAGGGAGGCGAGCACCTCGGGCCGCATGCGGACGCCCGCCCGTGCCACGGCGCGGCGAGCGGTGACCGGCTTTCTTCCAACGTCGACCATCCGGGGTTCGCCACCGGGGCCGAGGTGCGACGGCTTCACGTGACTCCTCGCAGCAGGATCGCATCGTAGCGAGCGCCGGCCTCCGCCGCCGCCTCGCCCTCGGGCACCACCAGCAGGGCATTCGCCGCTGCCATCGAGCGGAGCTGCGCAGATCCCTGCCCGCCGGCCGGGGTGGCCAGCCAGCCGTCGCCGTCGGGTCGCACGATGACCCGCAGGTACGCCCTTCGCTCCCGGTCTTTGGGCACCGTCTCGTCGAGGATCGCGGGCAGATGCTGCCTCCCGTCGCCGGCCATCCCCAGCATCCCGCGCAGCAGGATCCGGACGAAGAGCTCGAACGTCACCAGGGCGCTCACCGGGTTCCCCGGCAGCCCGATCACCGGTCGCTCCCCGATCGAGCCGAAGGCCAGCGGCTTCCCCGGCTGCACCGCGATCCGCCAGAAGGTCAGCTCGCCGAGCCGCTCGATGCCGGCTCGAACGTGGTCGTGGCGGCCGACGCTCACGCCGCCACTGGCGACCAGCAGGTCCGCCCGGGCCGATCCCTCCCGCAGCGCCTCGTCGATCGCCGCGGGGTCGTCCTGCACGCGCGGCAGGAGGATCGGCTCACCGCCCGCCTCGACCACGGCGGCGGCAAGGGAGACGCCGTTGGCATCGTGAATCTGTCCCGCCCCGAGCGCCTCCCCCGGCGTCACGAGCTCCGAGCCGGTGGACAGGATCGCGACCGTGGGACGCCGCCGGACGGCGATCTGCCCCATCCCGAGCGACGCCAGCACGGCGACCTTCGCGGCAGTCATCGGCTCGATGGCCAGCTCGACCTGCGTCCCACGCGGCGTGTCGCTGCCGCGGTCGCGGACATTGCGGCCCGCATCGGTGCGGGGGAGGCGGACCCGATCGTCGCCCACGATCTCCGCCTCCTCGAGCGGGACGACCGCGTCGGCGCCGGCCGGGATGGGGGCGCCGGTCATGATCCGGACCGTGGTGCCCGGCAGAAGGGTGGATGGCGCGGCGGCCCGCGCAGCCACCTCGCCCACCAGCCGCAGGTCGCCGGGGGCATCGGCCGCACGGAGGGCGAAGCCATCCATCGACGAGTTCGCGAACGGGGGGACATCGACGGCCGCGACAACGCTGGCCACGGCAGGCACGCGGCCGGCGGCCTCGTTGAGTGGAACCGGGTCGGGCTCCGTAAGGCGGGCGTGGGTCAGCATCCGATCACGGGCCTCCTCGACGGAGAGCATCGGGTCAGACACCCAGGCGCATTCGTGCCTCGATCAGCCGCAGGATGCCGGCCCGGGTCAGCAGGCCGACGACGGTGCGGCCCTCATCGGTGACCACCGGCAGCTGATTCACCTCACGCTCCTGGAGCAGCTTCAGGGCTGCCTCCAGCCCCGCGTCCGGACCGATGGTGGCCAAGTCGGCGTAGCGGGTCATGATGTCGGTCACGCGCGCCGCCTCCCAGTTCTCGCGGGGCATGCGCCGCACGTCGGAGAGGGTCACGATGCCGGCCAGCCCCCCGTCGTCGTGCCGCACCAGGAAGGACCGATGACCGCCTCGGATGAGGCGCTCGTTGACGAGGTCGGCGACCGACTCATTGGGCGTGACCGAGGGCGGATCGCTCTCCATCACCTCGCCAACCTTGATGCCGCGCAGTGCACTCTCGACGCTCACCTGGGCGATGGTCGCCTCCGCGGCATTCGACAGGAACCAGCCGATCAGGGCGAACCAGATCCCCGTGAACAGCCAGTTCGACCCCTGGAATGTCAGCAGGACACCACCCGCGATCAGCAGGTAGCCGAAGAGCCGCCCGACCCCGGCGGCGTTGCGCGTCGCGGCATTGCGGTCGCCGCGCAGCTTCCAGAGGATGGCGTGCAGGATCCGCCCGCCGTCCATCGGGAAGCCGGGGATCAGGTTGAAGGCGCCGAGGGTGAGGTTGATGAAGGCGAGCCAGGCGAGAATGGCCTCCAGCTGCGGCTGGCCGATCACCGCGTCGATGCCGAACAGGACCGCGGCAATGCCCAGGCTCGTCAGGGGGCCGGCGGCAGCGATCAGCGCCTCGTCCCGGGGTCGCTTCGTCTCGCCCTCCAGGGTCGCCGCCCCACCGAAGATGAAGAGGGTGATGTCCCGCACCTTGAGACCGAAGCGGCGCGCGAGCAGGGCGTGGCTCATCTCGTGGGCGAGCACCGACCCGAAGAAGAGGAGGGCGATCACAGCGCCGACGGCCCAGTACAGCGCTCCGTCCCAGTTCGGGTAGGCGGCCGGCAGCTGCCCGGCCGCGACCGTGTAGGTCACCAGCAGCGCGATCACGAACCACGACGGGTGCAGTCCAATCTGAACGCCGAAGATGCGGCCGATGTGGATCGATTGGCCCATGGAGCGAGTGTAGCCGAGCGTCAGCGCTCGGCCGCCGCGGACCTCATCCCGCGACCCCCCAGCCAGGCCCCCAGCAGGGCGGTGAGCAGGATCGAGAGGCCGGCGAGCAGCGACGTCTCGAACCAGAACGGCTCCGGGAAGAGGCGGATCAGGTTCGAATCGGGGCCGAACTGCCAGGTGCCTGCCTGGAAGAAGAGCGCGTGGAAGGCGGTGAAGGCGGCCTCGAAGGCCACCGCGAAGAAGATCCCGAGCGCCAGCGCAGCGGCGCCCACCGCCAATGCCGCTCCGCGCAGAAGCCGTCCGCGGCGCGCCCGTTCGGCACGCAGCCACCGGGCCGTGATCAGCAGGGCGACGGCGGCCGCCGCCTCCAGCGCGGCCAGGATGCGCACCAGCGCTCCGACGTCCGCCATGTGGCTGCGCTCGGAGGCATCCAGGATCGAGGGGGCGTCGCCGAGGCTGGCGATGAAGTCACCGTCGGTGAACAGGTCGCGCAGCATAACGCCGGTGACGCGGTCGACATTGGCCTGATCCGTGCCAAGTGAGGCGGCGACGCCATGGCGCGCCTGCTCGGCGCTGACCAGCCACGGGTTGAAGAGGAGCAGCGGCCCGGTCAGGACGATCGCCAGCGCGGCCGCCAGCGCGAACGCGACGCCGATCCGCCCGGGAGCGCGGTTCGTCAGAGGGCCCTTGTCGGCATCCGGCTGGCGCCGATCACCATCGACAGGATCCACCCGACGATCGCGACCACGATCGCTCCCAGGAAGGCAGCGCCGAAGTCATC
>DASYRA010000068.1:0-5562 GCA_036004845.1 Candidatus Limnocylindria bacterium | reverse complement strand
ATCGGTCTGTACCATAGGCGGCCGATGCACGAGATCTTCGACCAGTTCAAGCAGCAGCTGCCCGACATCGACCCGGAGGAGACGCAGGAGTGGCTCGACTCGCTCGACGGGGTCGTGGCGGCGGCGGGTCCCGAGCGCGCTCGGTTCATCGTCTACAAGCTGCTGAAGCGTGCCCGCCAGCTCCAGGTCGGCTTGCCGCCGCTGGTCCAGACGCGCTACGTCAACACGATCTCGACCGAGCAGGAGCCTAACTTCCCCGGCGACGAGAAGATGGAGCATCGGATCCGGCAGATCATCCGATGGAACGCGCTGGCGATGGTGCTGCGGGCGAACACCCGCTTCGACGGCATCGGCGGCCACCTCTCGACCTACGCGAGCGCCGCGAGCCTGTACGAGGTCGGCTTCAACCACTTCTTCCGCGGCCGTGACGACGGTGGGGCCGGCGACCAGATCTTCTTCCAGGGCCACGCGGCTCCCGGCATTTACGCGCGGGCCTTCCTCGAGGGGCGCATCAGCGAGGAGCAGCTCGACCACTTCCGCCGCGAGACCGGCGGACCAGGGACCGGCCTCGCCTCGTACCCGCACCCGCGCACGATGCCCGACTTCTGGCAGTTCCCGACCGTCAGCATGGGCCTGGGGCCGATGACCGCCGTCTACCAGGCCCGCTTCAACCGATACCTGGCGGCGCGCGGCATCGCCGACACGAGCGCCAGCCGGGTGTGGGCGTTCGTCGGCGACGGCGAGATGGACGAGCCGGAGTCGCTCGGCGCGCTGGGCCTGGCCGCGCGCGAGGGGCTCGACAACCTGATCTTCGTCGTCAACTGCAACCTGCAGCGGCTCGACGGCCCGGTGCGCGGCAACGGCAAGATCATCCAGGAGCTGGAGGCGACCTTCCGCGGCGCCGGCTGGCACGTGATCAAGGTCATCTGGGCGCGCGAATGGGACGACCTGCTGGCCCGCGACCGCGACGGGGTGCTGCTGACCAAGATGAACGAGACGCTCGACGGCGACTACCAGAAACTCTCGGTGGCCGATGGCGCCTACATCCGCGAGCACTTCTTCGGCCCCGACCCGCGGCTCAGGGCGCTGGTCGAGCACCTCCCGGACGATGCCCTCGCCAAGCTTCGGCGCGGTGGCCACGACTACCGCAAGGTCTACG
This sequence comes from Candidatus Limnocylindria bacterium, assembly GCA_036004845.1. GTDB lineage: Bacteria > Chloroflexota > Limnocylindria > QHBO01 > QHBO01 > CF-167. The sequence continues at coordinate 4,403 of DASYRA010000068.1, read as the reverse complement.
CCGCCTACGCGGCGGCCGTGTCGCACACCGGCGCCCCGGTCGTGATCCTGGCCAAGACGGTCAAGGGCTGGGCGCTCGGTCCGGGCATCGAGGGGCGGAACGTCACCCATCAGGCCAAGAAGCTGACCCAGGACGAGCTGAGGGTCTTCCGCGACCGCCTGGAGCTGCCGATCCCCGACGACCAGCTCAAGGAGGCGCCCTACTACCACCCCGGGCCGGAGTCACCGGAGATCGCCTACATGCTGGAGCGACGCGCGCAGCTCGGCGGCGTGGTGCCTCGCCGCCTCGTGCAGGCCAAGCCGCTGCCACCGGCCGCGGACGCGGCCTACGCGGAGCTCTTTGCCGGGGCCGATCGACCGGCGAGCACGACCATGGCCTTCAGCCGGCTGCTCCGCAACCTCGTCCGCGATCCGCAGCTGGGCAAGCGGATCGTGCCGATCATCCCCGACGAGGCGCGCACCTTCGGCATGGATCCCCTCTTCAAGGAGGTGGGCATCTACAACCCGCTGGGGCAGCGCTACACCGCGGTCGACAAGGAGCTGCTCCTCTCCTACGTCGAGGCGACCGACGGGCAGATCCTCGAGGAGGGGATCACCGAAGCCGGGGCCATGGCCGACTTCACGGCCGCGGCGACCAGCTACGCCACCCATGGCGAGCCGATGGTCCCCTTCTACATCTTCTACTCGATGTTCGGCTTCCAGCGCACCGGCGACCAGATCTGGGCGATGGGCGATGCGCGCGGGCGTGGCTTCATGATGGGCGCGACCGCCGGCCGCACGACCCTCACCGGCGAGGGGCTGCAGCACGACGATGGGCACAGCCACATCCTGGCCAGCACCGTTCCGAACGTGCTCGCCTACGACCCCGCCTTCGCCTACGAGCTGGCGATCATCGTGCGCGAGGGGATCCGGCGCATGTACGGCGAGCCAGGCGAGGACATCTTCTACTACCTGACCCTCTACAACGAGAACTGGGCGATGCCGCCCAAGCCCGATGGCGTCGAGGAGGGCGTCCTGCGCGGGCTGTACCGCTTCAGGGCGGCGGAACGTGGGTCGCGGCACGTGCAGCTGCTCGGATCGGGCTCCATCCTCCACCAGGCGCTCCGCGCCCAAGAGCTGCTCGCCGAGCGATACGACGTGGCGGCCGACGTCTGGAGCGTTCCGTCGTTCCAGCAGCTGCGCAACGATGCCCTCTCAGCCGAGCGCTGGAATCGCCTGCACCCCGAGGCCGAGGCGCGCATCCCGTACGTGGTGCAGCAGCTCGGTCAGACGACCGGGCCGATCATCGCCGCCACCGACTACCTCAAGTCCCTCCCCGACATGGTGGCGCGCTGGATCGATCGACCCTTCACCGTGCTCGGCACCGACGGCTTCGGCCGCAGCGACACCCGGGAGGCGCTGCGAAAGCACTTCGAGGTGAGCCCCGAGCAGATCGCCTATGCGGCTCTCCACGGCCTGTGCCTGACCGGCACGGCGGACAGAGGGGAGCTGGTCAAGGCCATCGGCGAGCTGGGGATCGACCCGGAGCGAACGGACCCGCGCGAGGCCTAGCTCCGCTCGGTCCCGATGAGCGGCACAGCGCCGCGCAGGCGGGCGCCGCAGGCGGGGCAGAAGCGGTAGTCGGGCTGCACCCAGGCGTTGCAGTCGTCGCAGCGCGCCGGAGGCAGCGCACGCACCCCGGCCAGCAGCGCCGCCATGGCGGCGCGAGCCGTCCGTCGCAGCTCCTTCGCGCCATGGAGCGTGGCAAACGGGCGCGGCAGCCGTTGCGGCCCCGCAGGGCCAGGCCGAGGAACGACCTGCTGTCGCAGGTAGCCGAGCCTGGCGTGGTCGTACTCGGCTCGTGAGCGCGGGTCGATGAGGAGCGATCGCACGGCATTCACGACCTGCATCTCTTCGTTCGCACGGTCGGACTCGTTGCGGTCGGGGTGAAAGGCCCGAGCCAGCCGGCGGCAGGCGGCCACGATTTCGGCGCGACCGGCGCTCGGGGGCACTCCCAGCAGCCGGTAGACGTCGCGTTCCGGTCGATAGGGCAGGAGGCGCAGGTCCATCGGGGCTGCGGCAGATGGTAGCCCACCGGCGAGCAAGGCCGTGGCGTCCTGCCGCACGCTCAGTTTCAACGCCCGCTCCCTGTCATTCTGGTAGGCCGCTATCACAAAACGTGAACTTGGGCTTGACAAGTGGAAGGTGGCTTGCTAATCTGCGCCGGCAGCGACCAAAAACGACACGACAGATAGCAAAACGCAAGGAGTGAAGGCAAATGTACAACCAGTTCCAGCTGGCGATCGTGGCCACCGAGAACGAGATCCGCGGCATTCGCTCGCGCAAGACCATCCCGCAGCACAGGGCGGCCAGTGACCACGGCATCAAGCGCATCTTCCGCCTCGGCGCGGACCGCCAGGTCGGACGCCGATAGATGGCACGCGACGTCATCTCCACCTGTCCCGTCTGCGAGGGCGAGCTCGCGATCACCCGGCTCCACTGCCGCAGCTGCGGGACCGCGCTGGAGGGTGAGTTCGGGGTCGGCCGCTTTGGCCGCCTGTCGCGTGAGCAGCTCAGCCTGCTCGAGTCCTTCCTCCGCTCGCGCGGCAACCTGAAGGACCTTGAGCGCGAGCTCGGCATCTCCTATCCCACCGTGCGCGGTCGGATCGAAGCCCTCCTCCGGGCGCTCGGCCTGGCCGACGGCGACGAGGCTGCCACTGAGGAGTCCGTCGACGCCGACGATGCCGAGAAGCGCCGCGCGATCCTCGACCAGCTCGCCCGCCGCGAGATCTCGGCCGAGGAGGCCGCCGAAGCGCTCCGCACCCTGGGAGGTGGGTAAGCCATGGGCAGCTACGTCCGCACCCAGTCCATCGATCACAACGTGGGAGAGCGCGGCAGGGTCTCGCTGCAGGTCACCTCCGGCGACGTTCGCGTCCGCGGCATCCCCGGCGGCGAGGCGCATATCCGAGCCACCTTCGAGATCTCCGCCTCCTCCGACGCCGATGCGGATCGGATCTTCGAGGCCGTCCAGCTCCGCGTGAATCGCGCCAGCGGCGAGCTGAGCGTCGAAGAGCACGAAGGCGACGTCTCCGTCGGCTCCGTGATCAAGAGCCTCTTCGGGGCCGGCGGCCGATACGAGCTGACGGTCGAATGCGACGTGCCATCGGTGGCCGAAATCGAGCTGACGGCGGTCTCCTCCGACGTTGACGCGACGGGTCTGCGCGGTGACCAGCGCTATCGCACCGTCTCCGGCGACCTGAGCCTGTCCAGGGCAGGAGGCTCGGTCCGACTCGAGAGCGTGTCCGGCGATGCCACCATCAGCGCCGATGAGCCGCTCTCCATCCGATCACAGGGCGTCTCGGGCGACCTGAACATCAACGCCTCGACCCTGTCCTCGCTGCGCGCCAACACCGTGTCCGGGGACGTCGAGCTGGAAGCCCAGCTCGCCGACGGCGGCGACTTCCAGGTGGAGACGGTGAGCGGCGACCTGGCCGTGGGGCTGGCCGGCGACGCCACCTTCGAGATCCGCGGGCTCTCCACCGACGTTCACAGCGAGCTTGATCATCGGCTCGAAGGCCAGGTCGATCGACGCCGCCTGATCGTCGGCAGCGGCGGTCCCCGGCTGGTCTTCAACTCGATGTCGGGCGACGTCGACGTGCGCCGTCCGCGACGCATGAGCGCACAGCCAGCGCGACCGTCGGCATCGGTGCCGGAAGCCACCCCAACAGAGAGGCAGTCCGAGCTCGACGTGCTGCGCGCCCTCGAGCGCGGCGAGATCGACGTCGACGAGGCGACCCGCCGCCTCGCCGGAGGTCGCTGACGTGGGCGACGAGCTGACGACCATCCTGCGCCTGGTCAGCGAGGGGAAGCTCAGCGCCGACGAGGCGGCCCCCATCATCGAGGCATTGGGAGCCAAGGGCGCTCCCCGCGCGCCGGAGCCGCCCGGGGCGCCGTCGTCCGGGTTTCCGTTCAGCGGATCGGTCCCGGTCAAGGGCGCGGGCCGCGGGCGACGCGTCCGGATCCAGGTCACCGAGCGCGGGCGACGCGTGGTCGATGTGCGCGTCCCGCTCGCCTTCGCGGCGATGGCGGCGCGGATGGTGCCCGGCATCCCGGACAGCTACCGCGCCATGATCGAGCGGGCCGTCGAGTCAGACATGATGGGGCCGATCGTCGACCTCGCGGAGGATGAGGACGGCGACGCCGTGCTCATCACGGTCGAATGACGACGAACCTGCTGCAACCGCTCCGGCCGTTGCTGGGGCCATCGTGACCGGCACCGCCATAGTCGGATTCGCCTCGGGCGTCGCAGGCCGGATGACCTACGAGCCGATCGAGGTGCCTACAATCGGAGGCAGTGAGCCCGCCCGTTGACCAGCCAGCCGTCCCGTGGTGGACGGGCGGAGTCATCTACCAGGTCTACCCCCG
>DASYRA010000067.1:0-2641 GCA_036004845.1 Candidatus Limnocylindria bacterium | reverse complement strand
GGTCTCGGCGTGTGGGTCTATCTGCAGGGTTCGGTACGCGTCGAACTCTCTCTCCAAGACACCTCCTCGTATGACGGATGCTAACCGCAATTGCCCCCCGGGCGCGGGGTCGCACCGCACTCAGCCACCGGCCGCGTCATACATCCACACCGCATTCACAATTGGCGCACAAGTCGCCGCCAGGCTGGCTCTCATCGGATCCGGCGAGGATCCACAACGAGGAGAGTCGATTCCAATGCCCATCTTCAGATTCATCGCGGTCCTGCTCCTGGTGGGACTGCTGGCGGTCGTGGGGGTCAGCGTCTACAACGCGGGCGTCTCGGCGGGGATCGCCACGGACGTCGGCAACGCCATCGCATCCGGGGCGCCGGTCCCGGCGGGCTACTACTACGGTCCGTACGTCGGGCACCCGTGGGGCTTCGGCTTCGGGTTCGGTGGATTCCTGTTCGCGATCCTGTTCTTCTTCCTGTTCATCGGCCTGATCCGCGCGATCTTCGGCTTCGGCCGATGGGGCGGCGGGTACCGCGGCGGTGGCTACTCCAGGTGGGGCGGCCACCACGCCGGCTGGCGCGACTCGATGAGCGAGTGGCACGAGGAACAGCACGGGAAGACGCCGGACGCACCGGCCCCCGACAAGACCTGACCTTCAGGACCGATGCGGACGGGCGGCCAGTGCCGCCCGTCCGACTTACCATGCCTGACGTGGCGCGCATCCTCGTCGTCGACGACGAGCCCAAGATCGTCCAGCTCGTCCGCGACTATCTGGAGCGGGCGGGCTTTACCGTCTCCACGGCACGCGACGGCAACGAAGCGCTGATGCGCGCTCGCCAGGAGCGTCCCGACCTGATCGTGCTCGACCTCGGCCTGCCCGAGCTCGACGGGCTGGAGGTCACGCGTCGCCTCCGTCGCGACTCCGGGGTGCCGATCATCATGCTCACCGCCCGCCACGAGGAGACCGACAAGGTGGTGGGCCTGGAGCTGGGCGCCGATGACTACGTCACCAAGCCGTTCAGCCCGCGCGAGCTCGAGGCTCGGGTGCGCGCCGTGCTGCGCCGCCAGGCCGCCGGAGCTGCCACCGACGTCCTCCGCGCCGGCGACGTGACGCTCGACATCCCTCGCCTGCGCACCGAGGTCTCGGGCCGGGCGGTCGAGCTGACCGCCACCGAGTTTCAGCTCCTCGCGGCGCTCGCCCGTCAGCCGGGCCGCGTCTTCACGCGCGGCCAGCTGCTCGACGCCATCCACGGCGTCGCCTTCGACTCGTACGAGCGGGCGATCGACGCCCACGTCAAGAACATCCGCGGCAAGATCGAGCCTGATCCGCGGACGCCTCGCTACCTGCTCACCGTATACGGCGTCGGCTACCGGCTGACCGATGCGTGACCATCGCTGGAGGCGCGGCGGATCGAAGCCGCCCTGGTGGCCCGAGGGCGAGGCGTGGCCGCCCTCGGGCCCCGAGGCGTGGCGCGGGATGCGCGGCCGATTCATGTGGCGCATCGGCCGCTTCTTCCTGTTCATGGTCGTGGTCTTTGCGTCGCTGGTCGCGCTTCTGGCGTCCCTGATCGGCAATCTGCTCGGTCCCGGCCAGCCGCCGGTTGTCGCGGTCCTCTTCGGGCTGCTCGCCCTGCTCATCCTGGCGAGGATCGCCCGCGCGCTGCGCCGAGCTGCTGCCCCGGTCGGCGACCTGATCGAGGCCTCGGGTCGCGTGGAGGCCGGCGACTTCAGCACCCGCGTCCCCGAATCCGGCCCCCGCGAGGTCCGAGCGCTGGCCCGCGCCTTCAATGAGATGAGCGCCCGGCTCGAGGAGACGGAGCAGGACCGCCGAACAGCCCTTGCCGATGTCTCGCACGAGCTGCGCACGCCGCTCACCGTGATCCAGGGAAACCTCGAGGCCCTGCTCGACGGCGTCTATCCCGCGGACGCCGCGCATCTCCAGCTGCTCCTCGACGAGACCCGCATCCTCGAGCGGCTGATCGACGACCTGCGCACCCTGACCCTCGCCGAGGCCGGCAGCCTCGTCCTGCACCGCGAGCCGACCGACCTCGGATCGCTCGTCACCGACGTGACTGCCGGCTACCGCAGCCAGGCCGACCAGGGTGGCATCACCTTGTCGGTGACCGTCGCCGGAGACCTCCGACCCATCGACGTCGACCCCGCTCGCATCCGCGAGGTCGTCTCGAACCTGCTGACCAACGCCCTGCGCCACACGCCCAGGGACGGCCGCGTCGAGGTCTCGGCTGGGCTCGCCGGGGATCAGGCGGCGATCACGGTCCACGACACGGGCAGCGGCATCCCGACGGACCGGCTCGATCGAATCTTCGACCGCTTCTACCGCTCGCCCGACTCACCGGGCAGCGGCCTCGGCCTCCCCATCGCCCGAAGCATCGTCGAAGCCCACGGCGGCAAGATCACCGCAGCCTCAGAGGCCGGAGCTGGCACGACCATTCGGCTCGAATTGCCCGTGCCTCTGACGACCTAGGGTCCGACGCGCGGCGGACCGGCCTCGATCCGGTGGCGCATCACCGCCGGATCCCAGTTCGACCAGTCCGACTCGATCCACCAGGTGGCCCCGGCATCGGCCCACCGCTTGACCGCGGCCGCCGCGGATGCGGCGTCATCGGCCGATGTCGTGCCTTCCATGATG
>DASYRA010000066.1:0-2206 GCA_036004845.1 Candidatus Limnocylindria bacterium | reverse complement strand
CTCCACCCTGGATGACGCACCCAGCTTGGCCTTGATGTTGGCGACATGGACCGACGCGGTCTTCTTGCTGATCACCAGCGAGCTGGCGATCTCCCCGTCCGACATGCCCGACGCGACCAGCGCCAGCACCTCTTGTTCGCGCGGCGTGAGGTTGAACCGGCCTCCTCGCGCAGGCGTCGGGGCGGCGGGCAGATCCTGAAGGTCAGCCGCCCCGACAGCGACCATCGCGATGTCGAGTGCCTCCTGCACATCCCTGGACCCACCCATGGCCCAGAGCATCTCGAACCTGACGGTCCCCAGTGCCTCCCGGGTCGCCGCCCACGACCGGCGGCGGGACTGCTGTTCCTGCGGGATGACCGGCCATCGATGATCCGTCCGGTAGGCCTCGGCCGCGGCCCAGGCTTCCACCGCCGCGGGCAACATCCCGGCGGCCGCCAGCCATGCCGCCGCCGCTTCGAGCAGGAACGACGCCCCGGGAGGGTTCTCCATCCCACCGACGGCGTCGCCGCCTTCACGCAGTCGGGATCGTGCCGCTTCGAGCTTCCCCTGCGCCGTCAGCGCCTGCGCCGACGCGGCGGTGGCGTGCGCGAAGACCACGCCCCTGTCACCGCTCTCGACCGACAAGCGCACGCTCTCTGCCAATAACGCCTCTGCGTGCGAGTGCTCCCCGGCCACGAGCGCGAGCGCGCCACATTGGAGGAGCGCGTTGGCGGCTCCCCACACGTCCCCGGCCGCACGCGCCATGTCGAGCGCTTCCTCGAAATGCGCCCGTGCCTGTGCAAGATCTCGGCGCGCCTGCGCAAGCTGGCCCGCAACGATGAGGGGCTCGACGAGGGCACCGGGAGCCCCATCATGGCGTGCGTGCTCGATGGCCTCGGCCATCCGTTCCGCGGCGGCATCCAGCTCCGGTCCCCCGGCGCCGAGCGCTCGATGGCTCAGACCGATCAGGGCCTCCAACCGGCTCAGGTGGTCATCGTCATCCGCGGCCGCAAGGCTGGCCCTAAAGAGTTCCTCACTTCGAGTAACATCGCCCATCTCCCAGACGATCCACGCCGCGCGCTGTTGGGCCTTCACGCGCAGCGCAGGCGGCGCATCAGGGGCCATGGCCAGGGACGCTTCGAGCCATCGCCACCCTTCGCCCAGACCGCCGGCGTCATGCCAGAAGCGACGCTTGAGCGCCGCGGCAAGCCGCAGCATCGACTCGTACCGGTGGGCCTCCTGTGCCCAGGAGAGCGCCGCCCGGATGTCAGCCTGCTCCGCTGTGAGCCTGCGGATCCATGCCGCTTGGTCCGGTCCCCGAAGTTGGGGCTCGGATCGCTCCGCAAGGGCCAGGAAGTATGCGAGGTGGCGGTCCCGCAGCCCGACCCTGTCCGGCTCCGACAGCTGGTCCCACGCGAACTCGCGGATCGTTTCCAGCATCCGGAACCTCGGCTCGCCATCCGCATCTGCGGCGACCGTCAGGACGTTCTGTTCGACCAGGTGGTCAAGGCTGGTGAGCACGTCGAGCCCGCCGTTCGGATCGCCAGGATCGATCGCGACCGCCTCCGCGGCGGCGAGCGTGAATCCGCCGGCGAACACCCCCAACCAGGCGAAGACCCGCTGGTCGCGCTCGCTCAACAGGTCGAAGCTCCACCCGATCGTGGAGCGGAGCGTGCGCTGGCGGATCGGTGCATCCATCGGTCCTTCCGTCAGGACCGGCAGTCGCCGATCCAGGCGAGCGAGCAGGGCGGCCGGGGTGAACAGCCGAGTACGGGCCGCGGCCAGCTCGATCGCTAGCGGCAAACCGTCCAGGCTGGCGCAGATACCGGCGACGGCGGCGGCGTTGTCGCTGGTGAGCGCGAAGGCCGGGTCGATGGCCCGGGCCCGCTCGACGAACAACTTCACTGCCTCGACCTCAGCGAGATCGTCGAGCGACGCCAGCTCTACGGGGCCCGGTAGCTGAAGCGGCGCCAAGGGATACTGGTGCTCCCCGCGGACGTGGAGCGGGGCGCGACTGGTGGCCAGCACGCGCAGGCCCGGCGACGCCGCCAACAGCTCCGCGATGACCGACCCGGCGGCGGGGAGTTGCTCGAGGTTGTCGAGCACCAGCACCACCTCGCGGTCGCCGATGCGCCGCGCCAGCGTGTCCTGGAGCGCTTCCCCGGACACCTCGCGAACGCCGAGGATGGTCGCGATCGACACGGGCACCAGGGCTGCATCCATGATC
>DASYRA010000065.1:0-2755 GCA_036004845.1 Candidatus Limnocylindria bacterium | reverse complement strand
GTCCATGGCGAACACGTTGGTCGGGTCCGCCATGGCGATGGTCAGGGTCGCGCCGGAACGCGAGAGCGGTAGGATCTGGTACTTCCGCGCGGTCTCGGCGGGGATGATCTTGATGATGGCCGGGTCGACCTCGAAGTGGTCGAGGTTGATCGAGGGGACGCCGTACTGGCGGGAGAGGAGGCTGGTGATCTCCTCGTCCTTGACGTAGCCCAGGGTGACGAACGCCTTCCCGAGCTTTCCGCCGTTCATCTTCTGGTGGCTGAGGGCTTCCTGAAGCTGCTGGGGAGTCACCATGTTCTCCTTCAGCAGCAACTCACCGAGCTTGACGGGCATGAGATCTAAAAAACCCTATATCCCTCTTGTACTTAGTCGCCTGGGATGCTAGCCGACCGTCATCGAGCCTGTCAAGTCAACAAGTTGCGTGGCGTGACGCCCGACACCCTTCACGGCGCGGGCCGCCGGGGTTTCGATCTCGGCCGGGTGCTAGCATGCGGCGATCGTGGCGACCGCGGACCGCGCGCCGAGCCTGGTCTGTCCGGTGTGCCGCGAGGCGCTCACCTCGGCCGAGCAGGGCCTGCGCTGCCCCCGGTGCGGGACGGCCTATCCCGAGACCGAGGGCATCCTCCACCTGACCAGCGGGCGGATCGGTCCGCCGGGCTACGACCCGCATCACTTCGCCACCCTCGACGAGGTCGAGGAGCGCCATTTCTGGTTCGTCTGCCGGCGTGAGCTCATCGTGGAGTCGCTGCGACGCAGCGTCCCCGATCTGTCGCGGCGCCGGCTCTTCGACATCGGATGCGGCACCGGCGGGCTCGCTTCCTACCTTGCCCGCGCCGGCATCGGCCTGGCAGGCGCGTGCGACGCCTACCTGGCGGCCCTGCGCGTCGCCCGCCGGCGGCTCGACGTGCCCCTCGTGCTGGTCGACGAGGGCCGGCTGCCTCCGCTCGGGTTTGGCCAGTCCCTGATCAGCATGTTCGACGTGCTCGAGCACATCGACGACGACCTGGGGACCCTTCGGTGGCTGGCCTCGGTGCTGATGCCGGGCGGCGTGCTCGTGCTGACCGTGCCCGCGCATCCGTTCCTCTTCGGGCCGATGGACCGGCTCGCCTGCCACCGCCGGCGTTATCGCCGCCGCGAGCTGCGCGCCAAGCTGGCCGCGGCGGGGCTCGAGGTGCGGCTGCTGACCCATTTCATGGCGCCGCTGGTGCCCGGGTTGCTGCTCAAGCGCTGGGCGGCGCGATGGCGCCGCCCGCCGGCCGACGGCCGGGACGAGCTGCCCTCGGACCTCCGGATCGTGCCCGGGCTGAACGCGCTGCTCTCTCGTCTGCTCCGCTCCGAGCGCTACTTCTTGCGCGCCGCCCCGCTTCCCTTCGGATCCTCGTTGCTTGCGGTGGCTGTACGCCCGGAGTAGCATGCCTCGTACACGAGGGCCTCCCGAGCGCTTTGGCCATCGTCGCCATCATCCCGGCCCGCTTCGGCTCGACACGCCTGCCGGGAAAGCCTCTCTCGGACATCCTCGGCAAGCCCATGATCCAGCGCGTGCACGAACGCGTGCGGCAGGTGCGCGGCCTCGACCGGGTCCTGGTGGCCACCGACGACGAGCGCATCGCGAGCGTCGTGCGCGGCTTCGGCGGCGAGGCGGCGATGACCTCGTCCGCCCACGCCACCGGGACGGACCGGCTGGCCGAGGTCGCCCGCGGCGGCGACGCCCGCATCGTGGTCAACGTGCAGGGCGATGAGCCGCTGCTCGATCCCGAAGCCATCGAGGCGGCGCTCGCGCCGATGCTCGCCGAGCCGGACCTGCCCATGGCCACCCTGTCGGTGCCGATCACGGACGTGGACGAGATGCTCGCGCCGTCCGTGGTGAAGGTCGTGGTCGACGCACGCGGCGACGCACTGTATTTCTCGCGCAGCCCCATCCCGTGGGCGTTCGGCGTGGAGGCGGGCGACGTCCGCCGGGCGGCGCAACTGGCAGTCGAGGCGGGGCTCGCGAAGAAGCACGTCGGCGTCTACGTCTATCGCCGGGAGGCGCTGCTGCGGCTGGCGGCGCTGCCGCCGGCGCCCCTGGAGCAGGCAGAGGGGCTCGAGCAGCTCAGGGCGCTCCATCACGGCATGCGGATCCGGGTGGTCCATCGGGCGGCGGCGGGGGGTCCCGCCGTGGACACGCCCGAGGACCTGGAACGGGTCCGGGCGCTGGTACGCTCCGCGGGGTAGGAAAAGGGGGGATTGGGTGGCGACCAGATACATCTTCGTCACGGGCGGGGTGGTTTCGTCGCTGGGCAAGGGGCTCGCCTCGGCCTCCATCGGGTGCCTGCTGGAAGGCCACGGCTTCAGGGTCTCGATGCTGAAGTGCGACCCCTACATCAACGTCGATCCCGGCACCATGAGCCCCTACCAGCACGGCGAGGTCTACGTCACCGACGACGGCGGGGAGACCGACCTCGACCTCGGCCACTACGAGCGCTTCACCCACTGCGTCACCTCCCGCGAGTCCAACGTCACCACCGGCAAGATCTACGGCTCGGTGATCGCGAAGGAGCGGCGGGGCGACTACCTCGGCCGGACGGTGCAGGTCATCCCCCACATCACGGACGAGATCAAGGCCGGGGTGCGGGCGGTGGCGAAGGACGCCGACGTGGTGATCGTCGAGATCGGAGGCACCGTCGGCGACATCGAGAGCCTGCCCTTCCTGGAGGCCGTTCGCCAGTTCCGGCAGGACGTCGGCCGCGAGAACGCGATCTTCGTGCACCTGGCC
>DASYRA010000064.1:0-4773 GCA_036004845.1 Candidatus Limnocylindria bacterium | reverse complement strand
GCAGGGCCCCGAGCGGAACCAGGAAGGCCGCCGCGACGAGCGGGACGCTCACGGTGATGGCCACCAGCGTCGCCGGCAGAGCGGGAAGCGTGGTGCCGATGAGGAGCCCGATGGCGACGCCCGCCAGCGCAGTGGCGGCGGTCGCGGCGACCGCGGCGACGAATGGGAGGGCGTCAGGCGATGTCTCGGCCCGGGTGAGAGCGGCCAGCCAGGCGCCAACCGACCCGAGGGCCAGGCCGACGATAAGCAGGATCGCGAAGGCGAGGAACCACGAGAAGAGGACCGAGGCGCGAGGGACCGCGCGCACCGCCATCCAGGCCACGGTCCCGCGCCGCCGCTCATCGGCCATGGTCAGGGCGGCGAGGCCTGAGGCGACGCAGATCGCGACGGCTGCGGCGACGCCGTACCAGAAGCCGGCCCCGCCGACCGCTGTCTCGCCCGCCAGCTCGGGCGGCACCGCGCCGACCAGCATGCCGCCGACCACGGGGAGGCCAGCCAGCGGGATGAGCCGGAAGCTGATCCACAGCTCATGCAGCGCCATGCGCGTCAGCGTCCGAAGGCGTCTCATCCCGCCTCCGCCGCGGCCAGCTCGATGAGCGCATCGATGCCCCGCTGGGAAAGTGCCAGGCCGCGCCGGTCGAGCTCGTCGACGGGTGTGTGCACGACCAGGCGACCGTCGCTCAGGAAGGCGACCTGGTCCACCAGTCCGGCCTCGCTGGCCGGATAACGGCTGGCGATCACCACGGTGCGTCGGCGACCGGGGATGGTCAGCAGGCGCGCGCGCTCCTCCGGCTCGACTGCGCGGAGCGGCTCGTCGAGGAGGAGGACCTCGGGCTCGGTCAGCGTCGCGCAGGCGAGGGCGACGCGTTGGGCCAGCGGCTCCCCGCCGCGCCTGATGGGCTGGTCGAGATGCACGCCGATCCGGAAGCGCTCGGCCACCCGGTCGATCCGGCGCTGGATGTCGGCGGGGTCGTATTCAGCGATGCGGCCCGCCAGGTCGAGCACCTCGCGCGGGGTCATCCAGGGATAGATGCCCGCCTCCGGCCCGACGTAGCCGACGCGACGCGCCCAGCCCGCGGCCGAGCTGTCGCGGCGCGCCACGCCGGCCAGGCGCACGGTCCCCGAATGCATCCGGGAGAGGCCGGCCAGCACCCGCAACAGCATCGATGCCGACTGCTCGGGACGCGACACGACCAGGAGGCGGGCGCCAACGCCAACGACCATGGTCAGGTCGTCGAGGAGGGACTGCCCGCGCACCCTGCGACTGACGCTCTCGCACACGACGGCGGCGGGCTTGAGCATGCGAACCGATCGCGAGGCCCAGAGCGCGTCGGGCGTGGAGCTCGTCACGGGTCGCACCTTAGCACGGGCCCTGCGTGGCTCTTGACTTGCGGCGGATCGGCTTATATCATAAGCCTCTGCTTATATCAATCCGCATTTGATAAAGAAGCACTACGCAATGACCCTTGCCCCCGAGACCCGAGCCGAGCGTGACCTGCGCAGGCTGCGAACCCTGTATCGCGCGCTGGGCGACGAGACCCGGCTTCGGGTCATCGGCCTCCTGGCCGAGTTCGGCCCGATGCCGGTGAATGAGCTATCAGCCCGGGTCGTCCTGTCACAGCCCCTCATCAGCTGGCACCTGCGCATCCTCCGCCTCTCCGACCTGGTCGAGACGCAGCGGCAGGGGCGCGAGGTGATCTGCCGGCTGCGGACCGCCGCCTTCGAAGAGCTGCACGAGCTGGAGGCCCGCCTCATCGGTGGAACCTCCGGCATCGGCATGGCACGCCGCAACAGCAGCTCGGAGGTGGCCGATGTCGGCTAGCCATCCCCAGGCCGGACAGCTGCCGCGAGGCGGCTCGCTCCTGTCGAACCGGCTGAAGGAGGCCGGACGAGCGCTGCTCGCCCCGCTGGTGCGGTTGGCGCAGCGGCTCGGCATCACCCCCAACCGGGTCACCGTCATCGGCTTCGCGGTGGTCGCGGTCGCCGCCGGGATGGTCGCCCTCGGGCAGCTGCTGGCCGGCGCGGTCATCCTCGTCGCCGGCTCCCTGCTGGACGCGGTGGACGGCGCCCTCGCACGCGCCACGGGGGGCGGCACCCCCTTCGGTGGCTTCCTCGACTCGACCCTCGATCGCGCGGCGGAGGCGATCCTGTACGTCGGCGTCATCGTCTACTTCCTGCGGTTCGACACCGACCCCATCGGCCCGGTCGTCCTGGCGCTCGCCGCGCTGTGCGCCTCATTCATGGTCAGCTACACGCGGGCCAAAGCCGAGGCGATCGGTGTCTCGGCTTCGATTGGGCTCGCCCCACGCACCGAGCGGCTCGTCCTGGTCGTGGCCGGCATCGCGCTGGCCGGGATCGGCATCGGCATCGGCCTGATCGGCGCCATCGGCATCGTCGCCGCCCTCGCGGTGGCAACCACCATCCAGCGCATCTGGCACGTGCAACGCGAGATGACAGAGTCGCCGACGGCGATCCGCGGCGAGGGCACAGAGGAGAGATAGCAATCGTGGCCAGCACCAATGGCAAGGGCGCCCACAACGGGCATCGCCCCACGGACGGCAGGATTCGGGTGGCGATCGTGGGGGTTGGCAACTGCGCCTCGAGCCTGGTCCAGGGTCGCACCTACTACGAGAACGCCAAGGATGGCGACCTCGTCCCGGGCCTCATGCACGTCAACCTGGGCGGCTACCACATCCGCGACATCGATTTCGTGGCCGCCTTCGACGTCGACAAGACCAAGGTCGGCAGAGACCTGTCCGAGGCGATCTTCGCGGGCCAGAACAACACCTTCAAGTTCTCCGACGTGCCGCATACGGGGGTGACCGTCGACCGCGGCATGACCCACGACGGGCTCGGCAAGTACCTGTCGCAGGTGATCGAGAAGGCGCCGGGGCCGACCGCCGACGTGGTCGGCATCCTGAAGGAGCGCAACGTCGACGTGATGGTCTCCTACCTGCCGGTCGGCTCCGAAGAGGCGACCAAGTGGTACGTCGAGCAGGCGCTGCAGGCGGGCGTCGGCTTCATCAACGCCATCCCGGTCTTCATCGGCCGCGAGCCGTACTGGCAGCGACGCTTCGCCGAGCGCGGCCTGCCGATCATCGGCGACGACATCAAGAGCCAGGTCGGCGCGACGATCACCCACCGCGTCCTGACCCGCCTCTTCATGGACCGTGGCGTCCGGATCGATCGCACCTACCAGCTCAACTTCGGCGGCAACACCGACTTCCTGAACATGCTGGAGCGCGAACGCCTCGAGTCCAAGAAGATCAGCAAGACGAATGCCATGACCTCGATGCTCGACTACGAGATCGACGACGACAACGTGCACGTCGGGCCGTCGGATTACGTCCCGTGGCTGAAGGACCGCAAATGGTGCCATATCAGGATGGAGGGCACCACCTACGGGGACGTGCCGCTCAACCTGGAGCTGAAGCTCGAGGTCTGGGACTCGCCCAACAGCGCCGGCGTGATCACCGATGCCATCCGCTGCCTCAAGCTCGGCCTCGACCGCGGGCTGGCCGGGACCCTCGTGGGGCCGTCGTCGTACTTCATGAAGAGCCCGCCGCGCCAGATCCACGATGACGTGGCCCATGAGCGGGTGGAGGCCTTCATTCGCGGCGACGACAACGAGACGCTGGTCGGCACCGAGACGCCTCCGAAGAGCACGCAGCGCAAGCTCGCTCCCGGCAAAGCCAGGGCCGCCGTCACCTAGACTGAGCGGGTGTCCAGCACGGCCAGCGCCACTGAAGTCAAGCGCGCGCCCGCGGCAGCCGGCGAGCGACGGCGCGAGGCGCTGACCTACTGGGCCTACCGGCTCGGCGAGCGGATCATCAATCTCCTCCCGCGCTGGCTGGTGCTCCCTCTGGCCGCGGCGGCCGGCAACGCGGCTCACGATGTGACCGCGGACAAGCGCGCCCTGGTACGCGCCAACGTGGCGCACGTCCTGCAGCTGCCGGCCGACCACCCGCGCGTCAAGCGAGCCGCGCGCCGGGCGTTTCGGAACTACGCGAAGTACCTGGTCGACGTGATGCGGCTCGAGACGCTGACCCACGACGACGTCGAGAAACTGGTCGAGATCGACAACCTGGAGCTGCTCGACGAGGCCCGCGCGGGCGAGCGGGGCGTGCTGCTGTGCACCGTCCATGTCGGCGGCATGGACCTGATCGCGCCCGCCCTGTACCGCTTCGGGCACGAGATGCATGTCGTGGCCGACGACACCACGTACGGACGCCTCTACGAGCACCTGCGCGGGATCCGCGCGCGCCACGGCCTGACGCTGATCGGCTGGCGGAGTCTGCGCGGCCTCTTCCGCGCCCTGAAGGCCGGATCCAACCTGGTGCTCTTCTGCGACGGGGGGTATCGCGACGGCGACGTGCCCGTCGACTTCCTGGGCGAGCCGACCACCTTCCCCGCCGGTCCGGCGGCCCTCTCGGCCCGCTCGGGGGCCCCGATGCTGCCGGTGGCCTGCAGCCGCCTCGGGAACGATCGCTTCAGGACCCGCGGCCTGCCGCTCATCACCGCCCTGAACGATTCGCCGGCGGAGATGTACCGCGCCACCCAGGCGCTGGCCGATGCCCTCGGCAGCGTGATCGCCGAGGACCCCGGGCAGTGGTACATGTTCCGCCCGGTCTGGCCGCAGACCGATGCCGATCGCGCGCGGGCGCGCGCGGCGCTGGACGCGGCGCGGCGCGGCGAGGACTGGACGAAGCCGTCGGCGTGATGGGAGGCCTGCTGCTGGGCGTCGGCCTCCGCCTCGCCGACCTGGTCGCGCGC
>DASYRA010000063.1:0-23560 GCA_036004845.1 Candidatus Limnocylindria bacterium | reverse complement strand
CTCGAGGACCCGCTTCCCCTCGGGGATCTCCAGGTTGCAGGTGCGGAACGGAAAGATGCGCCGCAGCAGCTTCAGCGTCTCGTCGACGCTGGAGGCCGACGCGTATGGGCCGAAGTAGCGGCTCCCGTCCCGGCTCAGCTTGCGGGTGCGCACGATGCGCGGAAAGTCCTCGGCCAGCGTGATCTTCACGAACGGGTAGCTCTTGTCGTCTCGCAGGCGGATGTTGAAGCGCGGCCGATGCTCCTTGATCAGGTTCGACTCGAGCAGGAACGCCTCGCTCACCGTGTCGGTGACGATGTACTCGATGTCGGCCACCTCGGCCGTCATGCGCAGGATTCGGGAGTCCATGCCGGCCTTCGAGCCGAAGTACGAGCGGACCCGATGCCGCAGCACATCGGCCTTGCCGACGTACAGCACCCGGCCGTCAGGCGCCTTCATCAGGTAGACGCCGGGGGCCAAGGGCAGCTGGCGCAGCACCGTGCGCAGGTGCGCCTCGCGCTGCCCGTCCAGGGTCATGGCTGGCTCGGCGAGGGGCTCGCGGAGCGGCTCGGGAGGGGTCGCGCCAGCTCGGTCTGCAGGTACGCCTGGAGGGGGGCGTAGTCACTGCCCGAGGCACGTCCGATGACGACCAGGATGTATTGACCGATGCTGTTGCTGGTCGCCTCGAGGACCACGCCCTCGGTCAGCTCGATGCGGCGATCCGCGCCCAGGTGTCCTGACAGGAGGTACAGGTCGATCGCCGACAAATCGGTCGCCATCAGCTTCCCTTTCAGCGCATCCATGATCGCCAGCCCCGGCCCCAGCGCGCCCAGTCCGCCGCCGATCTTGCCGCGCAGGGCGGAGAGCACCCGCTGCTGGCGCACCGAGCGAGCGAAGTCGCTCGACTCCGCCTTCACGCTGGTGTACCGGGATCGGGCGTAGTCGAGTGCCAGGGTCCCATCGAGGAAGATCGGGCCGGCAGCGAACGAGCCGCCGTCCCAGTTGCCGGCGAAGTACTTGTCCTCTCCCCACGTGTATTGGAAGGCCACCGGGTTGTCGACCGTCACGCCGCCGACGCTGTCGACCATCGCCTTGAACCCGGTGAAGTCGAGCGCCATCCAATGCTCGATGGGGAGCCCGGTCACCTTCGAGAGGACGGAGGTGGCCGCCGTGCCGGCCTCGTACACGCCGCCCCGGACGTAGCCGTCGGCGAACGCCTCGTTGATCTTGGCGTTGTCGGGGATCTCGGGGAACCCCTCGATCCACAGGTCGCGCGGAATCGGGATCATGGTGGTCGTGTCGGTCTCAGGGTCGATCGAGAGGATGATGATCGAGTCGGCCAGGTAGGTCCCGCCATGGTGCTCCGGGCCGCCGTATCCGTACATGGCGACGTTCACGCGGTCGCTGCCGATGAGCGGGAAGAAGAGCGCGGACGAGAGGGAACCGGCCGAGCTGACCTCGTCGTTGAACGCTGACACGCGCTGCCAGAGCAGCCAGCTGCCGGTGCACCCGCTGAGCAGCACGACGACGAGCACCAGGACGAGATTGCGCCTCCAGCGTCGCCGCCGGGGTGCAGACGCGCGCGATCGCCCAGGCGGGTCCAGGGGATCGATGCCGCGCGCGCGAAGCATCTGTTCGCGTTCGGTTGCCTCCCGGATCCGGCGCGCGCGCGGACTCTCGGTGGCGTGGCTGGTCCGGCGGTCGCGCCGGTTCATCGGCAATTCATCGGTTCGGTCAAGGTCCCATGCGGAAGCGAGCGGACGAAAGGATATCCCGATAAGCCGCCGATCATCGGCCGGTAAGGATCTCGGCCGATGCTGCCCGGATGACGCTGGCCCAGGCCGCAACCCAGTCCGTGGCCCCGCTGCTTGACGCCCTCGATGCGGAGCAGCGGGCAGCCGCAACCCTGCCGGATGGGCCGGCCCAGATCATCGCCCCCGCCGGCAGCGGCAAGACGACCACCCTCATCGCCCGCCTCGGCGTGCTCCTGGCGCGTGGCGTGGCCGCCGAGCGGATCGCGGTGGTGACCTTCAACCGCGAGGCGGCCGAGGAGCTTGCCGCGCGAATCGCGACCCGTCTCGCACCGCATCTGCCCGGCGCGGATCGGGTCGAGGTGCGGACCCTGCATGCGCTCGCGCGCCAGGTGCTGCTCGATGCGGGCCATCCGGTCCACCTGCTGGCCGACCGACTGCCGCTCCTGCGCGCGGCTCGACGGCGCGTCATGGGCGGGCGCGCTCCCGACGCGCCTCCGCTCCCCGATGCGGCAACCCTGGACACGCTGCTGTCGGCCTGGAAGGTCGAGGGACGAGCGCCGCCTGAAGACGCACTGCCGGCCCTCGCCGTCTTCCACGACCTGCTGGCCGCCCGCGGCGCTCTCGATTTCGACGACCTCGTGGTCCGGGCGGTCGACCTCCTGGAACGGGACTCGGCTCTCCGGAGGCGCTGGCAGGCCCGCTTCAGCCACCTGGCCGTCGACGAGTTCCAGGACGTCGACGCCGCTCAGCTGCGGCTGGTCCGCATCCTTGCCGAGCCGGAGCAGAACCTGTTCGTGGTCGGCGACGACGACCAGACCATCTACGCGTGGCGCCTTGCCGACGTGCGCCGCATCCTCGGCTTCTCCGACCTCTACCCCGGCGCCAGCCGAGTCCAGCTGGCGACGAACTACCGATGCCCACCGCTCGTCGTCGCGGCCTCGCGACGCCTGATCGCCACCAACGCGGAGCGCTTCGCGAAGCGGATCGAGGCCACCCCTGGACGCAAGACCGAGCCGACGGCGGTCGTGATGATGGCGTCGGGCGGGCATGACTGGGCGGATCGCGTGTCCGCGCTGGCCGCCGCCGAGGTCGCGAACGGTGGAGGCTGCTGCGTCCTGGCACGGACCCGCGCGGAGCTGACCCCGGTCAGCCTTGCGCTGCTCCGCGGAGGACACCCGCACACCACCACGCTGTCGACGCCGCTCGAATCCGGGCCGGTGCGCCTCATCGTCGACGCCGCTCGCCGCTTGCCGCCGGCCGAGCCTCCCTTCCCGGCGCTCCTTCGGTTGCGAGCGATGCGCGGCTGGCGACGCGCCGACGGCGACGACGCGCTGGGCGACGACGACCACGCGGCGATCGACGCGCTGCTCGGCTGGGCGGCGGCGTTTCCAAGCCTGGAGCGCTTCCTGGCGGCGGGCGACGAGGTCCTGGCACGCCTCTTGCGCCTCCGCGATCCGGGGGCCCCGATCGAGCTCGTCACCGTGCACGGCGCCAAGGGCCGAGAGTGGCCGACCGTCGTGGTGATCGGCTTCGAGGAGGACCGGTTCCCGAACCGGCGGGCGCTGCTCGGGGCGACCGAGCCGCAGCGCGCGTTGGAGGAGGAGCGCCGCCTCGGCTACGTTGCGCTCACCCGCGCCACACGCCGGCTGGTGCTCGCCTTCGACCCGGCACGCCCGTCGCGCTTCCTGGAGGAGATGGGCTACAGCCCGACCTCAGGTGCAACGACAGAGAGGTAGCGGACCATCCGCGAGACGTGCTCGTCGAAGTCCAGGCCGATCTCCTCGGCCCCGGCCAGCAGCATCTCGCGTGGCACGGCGCGCGCAAAGGCCTTGTCCTTCATCCGCTTCCGAACGTTGGCCGGCTCGACGTCCTCCAGCTTCCGCGACGGACGCATCAGGGCGACCGCCACCAGGAATCCGGCCAGCTCGTCGCACGCGTAGACCAGATGGTCGAGGCGACTCTCCCGGGCAATCCCGAGGGCATCGTTGTGCGAGCGCACTGCGTGGACCACCTCGTGGGGGTAGCCGAGCCGGACCAGCTCATCGGCCGCGATCGCGCCGTGCGTGGCTGCATCCGGGTGGCGCTCGTAGTCGAGGTCGTGGAGCAGGCCGGCGATCCCCCACATCTCCACGGTGGCGTTGTCGAGCCCGTCGTCAAGGGCGTACCCGCCGACCCCGGCCTCGACCACCAGGCCGTGCTTGCGCAGCGACGGATTGGCGTTCCATTCGTGCAGCAGGGCCAGCGCCTCGGCGCGGGTCGGCATCGGCGGATTCCGGCTCAGGTCCGGCGCATGGCGAGGACCTGCAGGATGCCGGCGGCGACCAGCGAGAGGACGCCGAGTCCGAGGATCTCAAGCCTCCCGCCGCCGAGGACGCCGATCACGACCAGGATGATCCCCACGATCACCAGTGCGGCAGATGCCATCGCGCCCTCCACTCCTGCAGCCGTATTCGGGCCGATGATACGGCCCTAGCCGGCGACCGCGGCAGGCTCGCGCCGGCGGGCGCGACGTGCCGGCGGCTCCTGCCCCATGCCCAGCGCGTGGCGCAGGTAGCGACCGGTGTGCGAACTGCGGGTTCGTGCGATCTCCTCCGGTGTGCCGGATGCCACCAGGTCGCCGCCAGCGGCACCACCCTCCGGGCCCAAGTCGATCACCCAGTCGGCGCTCTTGATGACGTCCAGGTTGTGCTCGATGACCACCACCGTGTTGCCCGCTTCCACCAGCCGGCCCAGCACCTGCAGCAGGCGTGCGACGTCGTCGAAGTGAAGTCCGGTGGTTGGCTCGTCGAGGATGTAGAGGGTCTTCCCGGTGGCTCGCTTGGAGAGCTCGGTCGCCAGCTTGACGCGCTGGGCCTCGCCGCCCGAGAGGGTGGTCGCCGGCTGGCCGAGGTGGATGTAGCCCATCCCCACGTCGTGCAGGGTCTGCAGCTTGTTGCGGATCGACGGGACCGCGCTGAAGAAGGCCAGCGCCTCGTCCACCGTCATCTCCAGGATCTCGGCGACGTTGTGTCCCTTGTAATGGATCTCCAGTGTCTCGCGGTTGTAGCGCTTGCCCTTGCACACCTCGCACTGGACGTAGACATCGGGCAGGAAGTGCATCTCGATCTGGACGATGCCCGCACCCTCGCACGCCTCGCAGCGGCCGCCCTTGACGTTGAAGCTGAAGCGGCCGGGCTTGTAGCCCCGCAGGCGTGACTCGGGCACCGCGGCGAGCAACTCCCGGAGCGGCCCCCACAGGCCAGTGTAGGTGGCCGGGTTCGAGCGCGGCGTCCGCCCAATCGGGCTCTGGTCGATCTCAATCACCTTGTCGATCTGGTCGATCCCCTCGATCCCGTCGTGGGCTCCGGGACGCTCGCGAGCCCCCCAGATCCGGGCGGCGAGAGCCGGGTACAGGATCTGAGTGACCAGGCTCGACTTGCCCGATCCGCTCACCCCGGTGACGGCCACGAATCGGCCCAGCGGGAAGGCGATGTCGACGCCGCGCAGGTTGTTCTCGCGCGCGCCGCGCACCGTCAGCCACTCCCCGCTGCCCCGCCGGCGCCGTGCCGGCACCGGCACGGAGCGATCCCCGCGCAGGTAGGCCGCCGTGATCGAGCGCTGGCTGTGCAGCAGCTCCGGCAGCGGACCCGAGTGGATCAGCGCACCGCCGTGCTCCCCGGCCCCGGGCCCGATGTCGATCACCCAGTCGGCCGCCCGGATCGTCTCCTCGTCGTGCTCGACCACGATCAGCGTGTTGCCCAGGTCCCGCAGCCGCATGAGGGTGGCGATGAGCCGGTCGTTGTCGCGCTGGTGCAGCCCGATCGACGGCTCGTCCAGGATGTAGAGGACGCCCATCAGGCTCGAGCCGATCTGGGTCGCAAGCCGGATCCTCTGCGCCTCCCCGCCCGAGAGCGACCCGCTGGCTCGGTCGAGGGTCAGGTAGTCGAGCCCGACGTCGACCAGGAACCCGAGCCGCGCCCGGATCTCCTTGAGCACCTGCCGCGCAATCTGGTTCTCGCGCTCGTTGAGCAGCTCGGGCAGGCCCGCGTACCAGGCCAGCGCATCGGTGACAGCCAGGCGGGTCGTCTCGATGACGTTCCGATCCCCGACCGTCACCGACAGCGACTCCGGCTTCAAGCGCATCCCTCCGCAGGTGGGGCACGGCCGCTGGGTCATGTAGCGCTCGATCTCGGTCTTGGTCGCCTCCGAGCTGGTCTCGCGATAGCGCCGCTCGAGGTTGGGCAGCACCCCTTCGAACGTCGTCGAGTACGAGTGCTCCTGGCCCTGCCGGGACCTGTAGCGAACCGTGACGCGCTCGCCGTGGTTGCCGCGCAGCAGGATCTCGCGGGCCGCCTCGGACAGCTCGCCGACGGGCGTATCGGTCCGGAAGCCGTAGCGCTCGGCGACCGCCTCGAGGATGGTCGCGAACCAGGATGCCGTCGCCACCATCCGCCGCCATGGCAGCACCGCTCCCTCAGCCAGCGACAGCGACGGGTTGGGGAGCACCAGGTCCGGGTCGATCTCGAGCCGGTTGCCGAGCCCCGTGCAGGCCGGGCAGGCCCCGTGCGGCGAGTTGAAGCTGAAGTTGCGAGGGGCCGGCTCCTCGAAGCTGCCGCCGTGCTCGGGGCAGGCGTAGCGCTCGCTGAAGAGGCGGTCGCTGCCCTTCGGCCTGTCGTCGGGGAGGTGCACCAGCAGCGTTCCATCCGACATCCGCAGGGCGGTCTCGATCGAGTCGGCCATGCGGGAGGCATCGGGCCGGGGGGTCCCGTCGTCATCGGTCCGGCGGACGACCAGGCGATCGACCACCACCTCGATCGAATGCTTGAACTTCTTGTCGAGGTCGATCTTCTCCTCCAGGTCGCGAAGCTCGCCGTCGACGCGAACGCGCACGAAGCCGGCCTGCTTGGCGCCGACCAGCAGCTTCTCGTGCTCCCCCTTGCGGTCGCGGACGAGCGGCGCCAGGAGCATCAGCCGCGTCCCCTCGGGGAGCTCGTAGAGCTGGTCGACGATCTGCTCCACCGTCTGGCGCGTGATCTCGCGGCCGCAGATCGGGCAGTGCATGCGACCGATCCGCGCGAAGAGAAGTCGCAGGTAGTCGTAGACCTCGGTCACGGTGCCGACGGTCGAGCGCGGGTTCTTGCTGGAGCCCTTCTGGTCGATGCTGATTGCCGGGCTCAGCCCATCGATCTGGTCGACGTCCGGCTTCTCCATCTGGCCCAGGAACTGGCGCGCATAGGCGCTCAGCGACTCCACGTAGCGGCGCTGCCCCTCGGCGTAGATCGTGTCGAAGGCAAGGCTGCTCTTGCCGCTCCCCGAGAGGCCGGTGATCACGATCAGGCGGTCCCGCGGCATGTCGACGTCGAGGTTCTTGAGGTTGTGCTCGCGCGCGCCACGCACGACGATCCGGTCGGAGGGCATCGGTTCGATGATATCAGACCGATGCGAACGCCTGTTCGGTTCTATGTCAGCGCAGCAGGCCGTCGTAGGTGCTGACGACGAAGGTGTTGCGGCAGCGTTCGAGCCGATCCGGAACGCAGCTCTGCGCCGCTTCGTCCTCGAAATGACCGGTGAAGATGAGCTGCTGGAGCCGCAGGTTCGCGCCACCGGCCTGCGCTCGTGAGGGGAACGGCCGCCCGTCGGGGGCAGCGAGGCGCAGCCCGTCGCGCTCCAGCTCTGCCTGGGTGACGTCCTCGCTCGGCTGGGCGCTGAGGAGCACCCGCAGCGGACAGTCGCGCTGGAGCCAGGCGACGCTCGGGTCGATCCCGCCGTCGTCCCCGACGCAGTCGCCCGCCAGCTCGGCATACCAGCCCACGATCCGGATCTCGGCGCTGCCGTGACGCACGCCGGGGTCGCGCTGGGCAAGGATCTCGCCGACGGGATACTCGGTCAGTTCGGGCCGCACCTCGCCAAGCGACCCGACGACCAGCATGAAGAAGACGAAGGCGCCCAGCCCCGCCACCAGGGTCAGGCCGATGCGGGTCTCGCGATTCACCGCGCCGCCTCGAGCTCGTGCCAGCGCGCGGCCAGCAGCTCGATCCCCCGCCGCCACAGGTCGACGCGGGTCGCATCGTTCAGCCAGGTCGAGGCGCCCGATGGATGGGGCAGGGCGATGACCGCTGCACCCGGCGCCGCATCCCAGGCCAGCTCCCGGCCGACCAGGTCGTCCAGGCGGGCGTCCGCGCCGAACGCGTACCGATGCGCCAGGCCGCCGACCAGGGCGATCAGGCGTGGGGCGACGAGCCGCACCTCGTCGGCAAGGTAGGGCGACCAGCGCAGCACCTCGGCCCGCGACGGCGGCGAGTCGACCGAGGATCCCGGCCGCCGACCCGGGTAGCACTTCCCGACCGAGGTGACGTACCAGTGCGACCGGAAATCCTGCACGTCGATGCCCGCCAGTCCCAGCCAGCCGGCCAGTCGCCTGCCGGCGTCGTGCGCGAACGGCAGGCCGGTCTCGACCTCGCGCCAGCCGGGAGCCTGGCCGATCAGCATCGCCAACTCGCTCCCGTCTCCAGAGAGGACCGGCGCCGAGCCGTCCTCGCAGCGTGGCATCGCGTCCTGGAGCGCGCGCAGGGGGCTCCCCGGCGGTGCGCGCCGGCGCTCGGGGATCGGCCAGGCGCCGGCGTGCCGGACCCGCTTGGGGCTGTCCCTCTCGATCAGCTGGACGCTCCCCGCAGCTGCTCCGCCAGTCGCAGGTCGTCGGCGATTGCCAGCCGGACGGCGCGACGCACGCCGTCGCCGGTCGCGCCCGCAGCCTCCAGGGCCGCGGTCAGCACATCACGCGCGTTGTAGAGGCGGTCGACGGGGCTGCCGGTGGGCTCCGTCGGGGCGGCCCCGAGCTGCGCAGCCAGGGCGAGGTCCTGGCTCGCGATCCGCTCGAGCGTGGCCGCCGGTGCCGCGTCGCCGGCAGCGTCGAGGCGGTCGGCCAGCAGCTCACGGGCCAGCTCCAGCCAATGCAGGTAGCGGTCGAACTCGTCGTCACTCGGCGGCAGGTCGTCGAGGCTGAAGGAGGCGCGCTGGCCGTCGCCGGCGGCCGCGCGTTCAACCTCGTACCAGTTGTCGCCCACGAAGGTGGGAGCCGACTCGCCCGCGGCGCGCAGCCAATCGACGAAGCGCCCGACGCGGCGGGGCATCTCGTTGGTGGCCTCGACGTCGCTGGCGGCGAAGACGGCGCAGCCCGGCAGCTCGGCCGCGTAGGCGGCCACCGTGGCCCCATCGTCGATCCCCGTCTCGACGAAGATGGCGTGCGGCATGGTGCCGGCCATGATTCGGCTCCTACGGCCGACGACGGCGCGGCGGGCGGCGGCGCGATCCGGCGGCGATGATGTTCGGCCGGGCAGCGGTGCTAAAGACCTCTCGGGGCGCTCGCCGGCCGTCGCCCCCGAACTCCCCCGCCTCGGCGGCAGCGGCGTACACGTCGGCCGGGATGCTCCCCGGCGCGGCGGCCAGCTCCTCGCGCAGGCGTCGCAGCTGCAGGATCTCGTCGCGCAGCGCGGCGGCGCGCTCGAACTCGAGGTTGCGCGCGGCCTCCTTCATCTGCGCCTCGAGCCGGGTCATCATCGATGCCAGCTCCTCCGGCTCCTTTCCGGCCACGTCCAGCTCGGCGCGCTCTTCCGCGACCCGTCGCAGGCCGCTGTTGATGTCCCGGATCTCCTTGATGATCGTCTCGGGCACGATCCCGTGCTCCTGGTTGTAGGCGACCTGCTTCTCGCGGCGTCGATTCGTCTCCTCGATCGCGGCGCGCATCGAATCGGTCTCACGGTCGGCGTACATGATCACGCGACCCCCGATGTTGCGAGCCGCGCGGCCGATGACCTGGATCAGCGAGCCACCCGAGCGCAGGAAGCCCTCTTTGTCCGCGTCGAGGATGGCCACCAGCGTCACCTCGGGCAGGTCGAGCCCCTCGCGCAACAGGTTGATCCCCACCAGCACGTCGTACACCCCCAGGCGCAGGTCGCGCAGGATCTCGACCCGCTCCAGGGTGTCCACCTCGCTGTGCATCCACTGCACCTTGACCCCCAGCTCGGCCAGGTAGTCGGCCAGGTCCTCGGCCATCTTCTTGGTGAGAGTGGTGACCAGCGCCCGCTCGCCCCTGGCCACGGTGTCGCGAATCTCGGCCAGCAGGTCGTCGATCTGGCCGTTGGTCGGCCGCACCGTGATTTGCGGGTCGATCACCCCCGTCGGCCGGATGAACTGCTCGGCCACCCGCTCCGCCCGCTCGGTCTCGTACGGACCGGGCGTGGCGCTCATGTAGATCACCTGGTTCAGGTGGTCCTCCCACTCCTCGAAGGTGAGCGGCCGGTTGTCGAGCGCGGATGGCAGGCGGAAGCCGAAGTCGACCAGGATCTCCTTGCGGGTCCGATCGTTCTTGTACATCCCGTGCACCTGCGGCACCGAGATGTGGCTCTCGTCGACGATCAGCAGGAAATCGGTCGGGAAGTAGTCGATCAACGTCCACGGACGGCTGCCTGCCTCGCGGCCCGCCAGGTGGCGGCTGTAGTTCTCGATCCCGGAGCAGTAGCCCACCTCGCGCATCATCTCGAGGTCGAAGTCCGTGCGCTGCTTGAGCCTGGCGGCCTCCAGGTCGCGTCCCTCGCTGGAGAGCCAGGCCACGCGCTCCTCCATCTCGGCCTCGATCTTGGTGATCGCCACCAGCAGCTTGTCGCGCGGTGTCACGTAATGCGTCGCTGGATAGAAGTTGACCTCGTTGCGCTCGGCCAGCACCTCGCCGGTCAGCGAGTCGACCTCGACGATCTTCTCGACCTCGTCGCCGAACATGTCCACCCGCACCAGGTACTCGCCGTGCGGCGGCTGGACCTCGAGCACGTCGCCGCGCACCCGGAAGCGCGCACGCGCCATGGCCGCATCGTTGCGCTGGTACTGGAGGTCGACCAGGTGCCGCAGGATGCCGTCGCGCCGGTAATGCCCGCCCACCTTGAGGTTGATCACCGTCGCCCCGTAATCGACCGGCGCACCCAGGCCGTAGATGCACGACACCGAGGCCACGATGATCACGTCCCGCCGCTCGAACAGGGCGCGCGTGGCGTTGTGCCGCAGCCGATCGATCTCGTCGTTGCGTGACGAGTCCTTCTCGATGTACGTGTCGGAGCGGGGCAGGTAGGCCTCCGGCTGGAAGTAGTCGTAGTAGCTGACGAAGTACTCGACCGCGTTGTCCGGGAAGAACTCCCGGAACTCCTGGTACAGCTGGGCGGCGAGCGTCTTGTTGTGCGCCATCACCAGCGTCGGCTTGCCGACGGCCTCGATCACCTTGGCCGCGGTGAAGGTCTTGCCGGTGCCGGTCGCGCCCAGCAGGACCTGGTGCTTCAGGCCGGCCGCCACCCCGTCGATCAGCGACGCGATGGCGGCCGGCTGGTCGCCGGTCGCCTCGAATGGCGCGTTCACCTTGAGATCGGGCATGGGAGGATGGCCTCGTGGCGGAGAGCAAGGGGCGAACCTGAATTCTAGCGAACCGCCAGCAGAGCCTCGTAGGCAGCCTCGACCTGGCGTCGCGTCTCCTCCATCGGGGCCGAGCCATCGATCACCCGGTCGGCCGCGGCCAGCTTGTCTTCCTGGGACGTCTGGTTCGCCAGCCGCGCGTGAGCAGCCTCGTGATCCATGCCCCGCTCGGCCAGTCGCGCCAGCGCGTCCGCCTCGTCGCAGCGCACCACCCACGTCTCGTCACAGGCATCCAAGAGCGGCGACTCGAGCAGCTTGATGGCCTCGATGCAGGCCGCTTCGGCCCCGGCGTCCATCAGCTCGGCCAGCCGCGAGCGCACCTCGTCGCGCACCGGTGGATGCAGGATCGCCTCCAGGTCGGCGAGCGCCGCCGGGTCGCTGAAGACGACATCGGCCAGCTCATCCGCCTCCAACGTGCCGAATCGTTCCTCGATGCGCCGACGGGCCACCCCGTCGTTCAGGCGCACCTGGCGCGCGACCGCATCGGCGTCGATCGTCGCCACCCCCAGGTCACGCAGCATGCCGCTGACCGTGCTCTTGCCGCAGCCGATGTTGCCGGTCAGGCCGATCACCTTCATCCGGCGCCCTCCTCTCCCGGAAGCCTCTGGCAGTGCGGGCAGAAGTGGGTGCTGCGCTGCCCAACCACGATCCGCGAGATGGGCCTCCCGCAGCGCATGCACGGCTGGCCCGTTCGCTGATAGACAGAGAGCCGTTCGGCGTTGTCGCCCGGCTCGCCATCCGCTCCAACGTAGTCCGCGAAGCTGGCGCCGCGGTTTGTGATCCCCTGCCGCAGCACCGCGCGGACCGCGCGATGGAGCCGCCGCACCTCCTCCGCCGTCAGCGTGTCCGCCGCGCGCAGCGGGTGCAGGCGCGCCCGCCAGAGCGCCTCGTCGGCGTAGATGTTGCCGACCCCGGCGATGAAGGTCTGGTCCAGGAGGAGCGTCTTCAACCGCGCGGAGCGCCCGTTGAGCCGCTCGGCCAGGCGCGCCGCGCTGAAGGACGGAGCGAGCGGCTCCGGCCCGTGCCGCGCGAAAACGTCGCCGACCCGGTAGGGCTCACGCTTCTCGGCGACACGGCCCCGCTCCCCTCGTCGCGCGCGGCGGGGAGGGCCACCCCGCTCCCACAGCCCGATGCGCCCGAACTTGCGGACGTCGCGGTAGCGGAGCTCCCGACCATCGGCAAGGCGAAACACGACGCGCGCATACCGGTCGTCCGGGGTCCCCGCCTCGGCCACGATCAGGGCACCGGTCATGCGCAGCGCGACCGTCATTACCCGCCCATCGGAGAGGTGCAGCAGCACGCTCTTGGCCCGCCGTCCCACGCGGTCGATGGTGGCGCCGCGCAGCTCCGCCACGAAGCGCTCACCCGGCTGCGGGTGCCGGATCGTCCGCTCCCAGCGCACCTCGGCGTCGGCGATCGTGGCGCCCGCCACCCAGCGCTGCAGGTCTCGTGCCACGGTCTCGACCTCGGGCAGCTCCGGCATCAGGCCTTACGCACCGATCGGCTCGGCGATGGCCTCCTCGGCCTCCTCGCGCGCCACGTCGGTGGACGTCTTCGGCAGGCGCCGCCACGTCCCGTCCTCGCGGACGTATCGGTCCATCTCCTGCCAGGTCGTCCCGACCTTGAAGTCGACCTCGAGCGGCGGGTCCAGCGGCAGAGCGCCCTCCATCACGTCCCGCGCCAGCTCGGCGAGCACCGGCAGCTCCTCGGCATCGGTCTCGAAGACGAGCTCGTCGTGGACCTGCAACAGCATCCGCGAATGAAGGCCACGCTCCCGCATCTCCGCCGCCAGGCGGACCATCGCGATCTTGATCCCGTCCGCCGCCGTGCCCTGGATCGGCATGTTGATCGCCATCCGCTCACCCGCCGAGCGGAGGGCGCTGTTGCGGGCGGTCAGCTCCGGGAGGTAGCGCCGACGGCCGAGCAGGGTGCTGACGAAACCCTGGTCCCGGGCAAGGATTCGCATCTCGACGGTGTAGCGGCGGATCCCCGGATACGCGGCGTAGTAGTCGGCGATGTAGCGGTCCGCCTCCTCGATCGGGATGCGCAGGCGCTGCGACAGGCCGTAGCCCGACAGCCCGTAGGCGATGCCGTAGTTGATCATCTTCGCGACGCTGCGCTCCCGAGGCCCGACCTGCTCCGGCGCGAGCCCCAGGACGCGGGCAGCGGCCGCCAGGTGCACGTCGTTGTGCGCGGCGAAGTCCGCCTTCAGCCCCTCGTCGCCGGAGACGTGGGCCAGGATGCGCAGCTCCTGCTGCGAATAGTCGGCGCCGAGCAGCAGCTTGCCAGGAGGCGCCACGAACGCGCCGCGGATGCGGCGGCCGAGCGCCGTCCGGATCGGGATGTTCTGGAGGTTCGGATCGGTGCTCGACAGCCGGCCGGTGGCGGCCACCGCCTGCGAGTAGGTGGTGTGCACACGTCCCTCGTCGTCGGCCAGCAGCGGCAGCGAGTCGACGTAGGTGGATTTCAGCTTGGCGACCTGCCGGTGCTCGAGGATCAGCCCGATCACCTCGTGCTTGTCGCGGAGCTCCTCCAGGACCGATGCGTCGGTCGAGAACCCCGTCCGCGTCCGCTTCGTTCCCGTCAGCTCCAGCTCGTGGAACAGGATCTGCTCGAGCTGCTTGGGTGAGCCGATGTTGAACGGATGGCCGACGAGGTCATAGATGCGCGCCTCGAGCGAGGCGAGCTGCTCCCCGAACTCCTCGGCCATCGCAGCCAGCGCTGCCTTGTCGATGGCGACGCCGGCCAGCTCCATGTCGACCAGCACCGGCAGCAGCGGCATCTCGACCTCGTTGAAGAGGGCCGCCAGGCCCGCGTCGCCCAGCTCGGCTTCCAGCGCGGGCTTGAGGAGGAGCGAGATGAGCGCCTCGCCGGCGGCGCGGCGGGCGACGACCGACTCCTCCGCGCCGGACTCGCCGCTGACCGGTCGCGGTGGCAGCTCGGTGCCGTACCGATTCGCGGCCAGGTCGTCGAGCGTCTGGGCGCGAAGTGCCGGGTTGAGCATGTACGACGCGACCAGGCTGTCGAAGGTGGTGCCGCGCAGCGCGATGCCAGACTTGGCCAGCAGGACGAGCAGCTGCTTCAGGTCGTGCCCGACCAGCGCCCGATCGTCCCGCGCGAACCAGCGCGGCAACCATGGCGGGCGGTCCGCCGCATCGGGGTCGAGCGGCAGGTACCAGGACGACCCGTCGGCTCCCGCCATCGCGATCCCGTGCAGGGCGCGGTCGTGGGTGCGGCCGGGCCCGGCCGCCCAGCCCAGCCCGATGCTCTCGCCCTGTGCCGCCAGCCAGGCCTCGAGCTCAACCCGGTCCGCTTCGCTGCGCGCAACCCGCGGGTCCACATGCTCGATGGCGCCGCCCGGGTCGACCAGCGGATTCGGGGCGACGCGAGGCGGCGGCGGACCGGAGGACTCCGCGTCCGACGCGGCAGCCGCACCGCCTCCCAGCAGGTCCAGCGACAGCTGCAGGCCGCCCTTCGTGTCGCGCTCCGGCGCGTCGTGGCCGGTCGGGGCGATGCTCGACGGCGGCAGCCGGTCGATCAGCGAGCGGAACTCGAGCTCGCGCAGACGCTGCGCCACCGCACGGCGGTCGTACCGGCCGGTGCGCGCCGACTCCAGCTCGAGGGTCACCGGCAGGTCGGTCACGATGCGCCCCACCCGGCGCGAGAGGAAGGCGGACTCGCGATGCTCGGCCAGCCGCTCCCGCAGCTTCCCTTTCACCTCGTCGAGGTGCTCGTATAGGGCGTCGAGCGAGCCGAACTGCTGGAGGAGTGAGATGGCGGTCTTCTCCCCGACCCCCGGAACGCCCGGGATGTTGTCGGAGGTGTCCCCCTTGAGCGCCTTGTAGTCGAGCATCTGGTCCGGCCGCAGCCCGTAGCGTTCGAGGACCCGCGCCTCGTCGTAGACCACCGTGTTGGCGACTCCCATCCGGGTCGTGAAGAGCCGGATGTGGTCGTTGACGAGCTGCAGGCCGTCCAGGTCGCCCGACACGATGTAGGTGTCCACGTCCGCCGCAGCAGCCTCGAGGGCGAGGGTGCCGATCACGTCATCGGCCTCGTAGCCCTCCAGCTCACGAATGGGCATGCCCATCATCGTCACGATCTCGCGCACGATCGGGAACTGGGCGCGCAGGTCATCCGGCATCGACGGGCGTCCGGCCTTGTACTCCGGATAGGCGTCGAAGCGGAACTGTGGCTTGCCGAGGTCGAAGCTGACGATCGCGTAGTCCGGCTTCAGGTCCTGCATCCCGCGCAGGACGATGTTCAGGAAGCCGAAGATGCCCGTCACCAGCATCCCGTCGGAGGTGGTGAGGGGCGTCTGCATCATCGCGAAATAGGCCCGATACACGATGCTCGGCCCGTCGATGAGCATCAGGATCGGGCGGCGATCGGCCATCATCGGAGTCTAGACCCGTGGCGGCCATTCCTCGAACCGCTAACGCTGCCAGATTCACACCAGGTGACCCCGATGTGCGGTTTCTGTGCCGCAAGCCGGCCATATGCATGCCTGGTGTGAATCTGTCCCGGTCCCCACGCCTGGCGGTCGCCAGCTGTGAATCTCTCCCTCAATGGATGCTCTCTGGCGCCACACGGCCGCCAGGTGTGAATTGGCAGCTGGCTGGCTCGTGGGTGTTCCAGGAGCACCTCTCCCGGCGTCGCCCTCGCCTTAGAATCGGCTCCGTGCCAAGCCTTCCGGCGAGTGATCCCTACGCGGTGCTCGGGATCGCTCGCGATGCCACCCAGCAGCAAGTGGCCGGTGCCCATCGGCGCCTGGCCAAGCGCTTCCATCCCGACCTGCACCCCGACGAGGAGACGGCGGCGCACATGCGCCAGGTCAACGAGGCCTGGCGCATCCTCTCGTCGAGCGCGCGCCGGGCCGAGTACGACGCGGGACACCCCACCGCCGGGACGCCAAGCAGCGGCCACTGGGCCGCATCGCGGAGGCCGATCCGGCCCTCACAGCCGACGACCACCCGGACCTGGGCGACCTGGCGCGCCACCGATGCCGAGACCCGTGCCGCACCGCGGACGACTCGTCAGCCGGGGGAGGTGCCGCTGCCGCCGACCCGACGACCGCCGCCGCTGGAAAGCGGTCCGCGCACCTTTCGCGACTCCGGCTGGGCGGCGCTGATCGTAGCGGCCGTCTTCCTGACGCTGCTCGCGATTGCCGTGGTGGTGGGGAAGCTCGCCTAGCCGGCCCGCGGAGAGAGCGAGAGGCGCAGAGCGGTCGAGATCCCGAACAGGCCAGCTCCGGCGATGAGCAGCGTCAGCCAGGGCTGCTCCGGCGACGGGGTCGTCGACACGTGCTCCGTTCCGTCGCCGCCGCCCACGACGGGGGTATGCGATGGCGCCGGACTCACTGAGAGGCTCCGCGGCTCGAGGGAGCCGTTGTTGTCCGAGCTGCCGTAGTCGCGCCCCGAGGTGGCGGACGGTGATCCGTCGAGCCCGACGGCCGGGACCCCCGCGGTATCGGACGACTGCGCATCCTGCGAGCCCGCCGCCTCTTGCGCCGCCGGTGCTGCGCCCCCTGGCGCGCTCAGGAGGCCACCGACCACACCCGAGGCGCCGACCCCGACAGCTCCGACCAGCACCAGTCCGGCTCCTGCAGCCATGGCGGGGGCGGTCAGGCGGCGCAGCCACGAGCTGCGAACGGCCGCGGCCGGAACTGGCGGAATGAGTCGCAGCGGACGGGATGGAGCGAGATCCGGAAGCTCGGCGAGGGCGCCGCGCAGGAGGGACAGCTCGTCGACCAGCGGTCGGCAGCGATCACAACCAGACAGGTGGGCGGCCAGTGAGCCGTCGGCCAGCGCGTCAGCGTCGCCGCCAGCGTAGGCGGCGAGCAGCTCGTCATCCGGATGCGGGGTGTTCTGCATGGTCATCGGTCCAGACGCCGCTCGTTGAGGAACAGTTCCCGGTGCTCGGCCATCAGTTCGCGGAGGCGAAGACGGCCCCGATGGATACGCGACTTGACGGTCCCCAGTGCGGACTCGGTGGCATCGGCCACCTCGCCATAGTCCATCCCGTACACGTCGCACAGCACCACCGCCGTGCGCTGGTCCTCCGGCAGCCGCCGCAGCGCTGCGTCAAGGTACCGATACAGCTCCGAGCGACCCGCCTCCGCCTCGGGATCGGTGGCGGAGCGGTCGGGCAGCTCCGCCTCCCCCTCCTCCGCGTCCGGCAGGGTCGTCGTCGGCTTGCGCTGCGCGCGTCGCAGGATGTCGTAGCTGGCGTTGGCCGTGATCCGCAGCAGCCACGACCGGAAGAGCCCGCCTCGGTACTTGGCGATGGCGTCGTAGGCATGGACGAACGCATCCTGGGCGGCATCGGCGGCCTGGTCCGGGTCGCCGAGCAGCCGCCAGGCGAGGCCGTAGCAGGCCGACTGGTAGTGCTCGATCAGCTGGGTGAATGCGGCGCGGTCGCCGCTCGCCGCCCGCGCGATCACCGCCTCCTCGTCCGGGAGGGGCGCGGTCCGCGACGCGGGCTGGGAAGGGTCGCGCGGAGGCATCGGTCTAATGATCACATCCCGCCATGGCGACGTGATTGATACGGAGGTCCGCCTGCCTCGTAGACCGTAGGGACAGTCCGTCGTTGTGGAGTATCGCCGCGTTGTCCGACCCGGAACCCGCGTCGAATGACCCCCTATCCCTGCGCTGCCGACGATTCGTCGGCAATCGTCCACGGGCTCGGAACGGCGAGTGTGGACTGGCGGCCAGGCTGATCCTGGACGGGCAGCCGCTCTGCTACGTTCACACGCCGGTGGCCTACCGCCGTGAGCTCGCCGCGCGAGCCGGCCTCCCGTCACGAACCGCCCGCGGAGGCGCCGCCTCGTAGTCGCGGACGGCTCGCGGACGCCGCGGCGTGTTGCGGTGTCTCAACCTTTCGTTGACCGCGAATTGGTTGCGCATTGCGCCAATTCTTGTCAACTTGCATCCTGCGCCGAGCCGCCGCGGGCATACAGAACGTGCCGCCGGCCTGAAACGATGCGTGGAGGAGACTGAGTGCCGACCCTATCGATCCGTGGGCGCGGGCGAATCGCGCCGCTGGCTGCCATTGGCCTCGTGCTGAGCAGCACCCTCGCGCTCGCCCCGACGGCCATCGCCGCCGGAGTGACGCTCACGACGCCGTACCCATCCGTGGTCGTCGCGCCCGGCTCAACCGTGGGCTTCGACGTGGCTGTGGGAGCGAGTCCCAACCAGCAGATCGCCCTTTCGGTGTCCGGGGTCCCGGCTGATTGGATCGCGACCCTGCGCGGTGGCGGCTACGTGGTGAATGGAGTCCAGACCGATGCCGCCGGCACGGCGACCGTCAGGCTTGAGCTCCAGGTCCCCGCCACGGCGACGGACGCCATCTCCAGGCTGAGCCTGAACGCCGCGGCGGGCGCGCTTCGCGCGACGCTGCCGCTGAGCATCGAGGTCAGCACCGCGGCATCCGGCGACGTGACGCTGGCCAGCGACTACCCGTCGCTGCAGGGGGCCTCCGGCACCACCTTCACCTTCAACCTCACGCTGCGCAATGACAGCTCGGAGGACCTCACCTTCGCCGTCACGGCGGTGGGTCCCGAGGGCTGGGAGGTCAACGCGACCCTGACCGGCCAGACGCAGGCGGCGAGCGCCGTGGTCAAGGCGAGCAACAGCGCGGCCGTCTCGGTGTCGGCCAAGCCGCCGACCGACGTGGCGCCCGACACGTATCCGATCAACGTGCGAGCCACCGTCGGGGACCGGACGATCGATGCGCCGCTCGAGGTGGTCGTGACCGGTACCAACGCGCTGACACTGACCACCCCCGACCAGCGGCTCAGCAACTCGGGCGCTGCCGGCAGCTCGATCACCCAGCAGCTGCTGATCCACAACGACGGGACCCAGCCACTCGAGCAGGTCGTCCTGTCCGCCACGGCGCCAACCGACTGGACCGTCACCTTCAGCCCGTCCGAGACGATCGACACGATCGGCGCGAACGAGGACGCGACGATCACGGCCACGATCGTGCCGTCCAACGACGCGATCGCCGGCGACTACGTAATCACCTATCGGGCCAGGACGGCCGATGCCGACGGCTCGGTCGACATCCGGATGACGATCGAGACCTCACCCCTCTTCGGGTTCGTGGGGCTGGCGCTGATCGCGCTGGTCCTCTTCGGCCTGTGGTGGGTCTTCCAGAAGTACGGGCGACGGTGACCGCCGGGGGCGAGCCGCCCATCGTCGCGGCCGGGCTGACGAAGCGCTACGGCGACCTGGTGGCGGTCGACGGCCTCGACCTCGAGCTGCACCGCGGGGAGATCTTCGGCCTGCTCGGGCAGAACGGGGCGGGCAAGACGACCACTATCCTGATGCTGCTGGGCCTGACCGAGCCAAGCGAGGGCACGGCGCGGGTGATGGGCCTCGACCCGGCACGCGACCCGCTGCGCGTGAAGCGCCAGGTCGGCTACCTGCCGGACAGCGTCGGGTTCTACGGCGATCTGTCCGGGCGGCAGAACCTTCGCTATACCGCGCGCCTGAACGGGCTTCGCGGCGAGGAGGCCGAGACCAGGATCGAGGAGTCGCTGCGCCAGGTCGGCCTGACCGACCGTGGCGACGGCCGTGCCGACACCTACTCCCGTGGGATGCTCCAGCGGCTGGGCATCGCCGACGCCCTCATCAAGGAACCGGACATCCTGATCCTGGACGAGCCGACGGCTGCCATCGACCCGATCGGCGTGGTCGAGATCCTGCAGCTCCTGCGCGACCTCGTCCACGAGCGCGGCGTCACCGTGCTCCTGTCGAGCCACCTGCTGACCCAGGTCCAGTCGGTCTGCGATCGGGTCGGCATCTTCGCCGCCGGCCGGCTCATCGGGCTTGGCACCGTCTCCGAGCTGGCGGCTCGCTTCGGCAACGACAGCGGCCAGGTCGAGGTCACCTTCGAGGGTGAGCAGGCGGCCGGCGCGGCGGAGCGCATCGGTCCCTTCCTGGGCGGCATCCCCAAGGTCGAGCGGGTCGATCCGGCGGAGAGTCCCGGGCAGCCGTGGCGGCTCCATGTGCAACCGGCCAGCGCCGGACGGCAGGTCCGGGAGGCTGTCCTGGCCGGCGCAGCCCGAGATGGGCTGGGACTGACCGCCATCCGTTCGACCGAGCCGTCCCTCGACGACATCTACCGCGCCGCGCTGCGGGAGGCGGGCCTGCACCGGGACGCGGCCGAATCCGGAGAATCGATGGGGGCCGTCGCATGACCACAGCCGAAGCGGTAGCGCCGGTGCCGGCGCGCAGCGTCCCGCAATCAGGCTGGCTGGTGGTGGCCGCCAAGGAGCTCGCCGACCACGTTCTGAGCGTGCGGTTCTTCGTCCTGCTGATCGTGCTCGGCCTGGCGGCGGGGATCCCGCTCTTCCTGGCCACGGAACGGATCCACGAGCTCGCATCCCAGGTGAGCGGCGCGCAGGCTGTCTTCCTCGCGCTCTTCATCATCGGGCCGCAGGACGTCTCCATCTTCGGGCTCGACGTCAGCGTGCAGGGCTTCATCGGCCTGGCGGCGCCCCTGCTGGGAATCGCCTTCGCCTTCGACGCGGTCAACGGCGAGCGAGCGCAGGGGACCCTTCCTCGCCTCGTCGCCCAGCCGATCCACCGCGACGACGTGATCAACGGCAAGTTCGTCGCGTCGCTGGCGGCCATCACGATGGTGCTGCTGTCGGTGGTGCTGCTCATCTCCGGCTTCGGACTGCTGCGCCTCGGGATCGTCCCAGCCTGGTCGGAGGTGCTGCGCCTGATCGTCTGGTTCGTGGTCACGATCGCCTACGTCGCCGTATGGCTGGCGTTCGGGCTGCTCCTCTCGGTGATCGTGCATCGGGCGGCGACCGCGGCGCTGATCGGCTTCGGCGTCTGGATGGCGATCGCCATGTTCGGCCGCTTCCTGCTCAGCCTGGTGCTGGGCGCCATCGCACCTGTGACCGACAGCACCGCGATCGACCGGGCGCTGGGCCTGTACCAGCTGCACGCCTTCGTGCTGCGGCTGCTGCCGACGACCCTGTACTCGGAGGCGTCATCGGTCCTGCTCAACCCGTCGCTGACCGGCACCAATACGCCGGCGACCCTCGGCCAGCTGACGCAGGCGCAGCAGCAGATCCCCACGCTGCTGTCGCTCGACCAGAGCCTGCTGCTGGTATGGCCGCACGTCGTCGCTCTGGTGGCGCTGACGGTGATCTGCTTCGCGATCGGCTACATCCAGTTCATGCGCCAGGAGGTTCGCGCCTAGCCAGCGCCGCCCAGCCCGCTCCTAGTCACGGCCCTGAGTCGCGGGTACCATCAGCCTCCCCGCGCCGGAGTGGCGGAACTGGCAGACGCGTCGGTCTCAAACACCGATGAGCGCAAGCTCGTGTGAGTTCAAATCTCACCTCCGGCACCATCGCAACGCGTTCGTGGCTCGTGGTGAACCGGCGTACCATTCGGGGTAGGGAGGGAACCTCGACGAGATCAGTGCTGTTGGCCATCGCCGTGCTTGGCCTCGTTGGATGCAACGGGCAGATCGTGACGAGCACCTTTGAGGCGGTCGGCACGGAGCTGGCGAGCGCCACGAGCATCGCGCCGTCGCCGAGCCCTGAGCTGTCTTCGCCCGGATCAGTCACCGTCACGTTCCGGCTCACGCTGACCGGGCCGGTACCGGACGACGCCGCCTTCGCAGTTCAAACCGTCATCGTCGGCGCCGGCATCGTCGGCAATGGAGGCGCCAACTATCTGTGCTCTTATTACGGTGGGTACCCGGTTTGCGCGGCTGGGGAAACCTTCGAGGAGTCTCACGACTTTGCACCGGGAACGCAGGTGAGCTACCGGTTCTGGCGCGAGCTGGACGTCGACGGCGCGACCGAGGAGATCGAGGCAAGCGAGGTAACGGTGGGCTCGACCGACCAGGTGATATCGGTCAGCTACGCATTTCAGCCCTGAGGCCCGGACCTCGGCTGTCTCGGTTGGAATGGACGTGCAAGGTCAGGCTCAGTGCCTGCAAGGGGCCGATAGCGGTCACCGGCGGTATCTTCGAGTCGGCTCGAAGGAGCATGAGCAACTAGTGATTCGGTTTGTGTTTTGCATGGGCCGAGGCATCTAGTGATCAGGCCCCTTCGGGCTTTTTCCGTGTCGGACCGGATCGGCTAGCATCGACCCCGGTCGGCCTGTTTCGGGGTCGGCCGCCGGCCGTCGGCGTTCTCACCGCCGGCGGCCATCTGCATGCTAGGCTCTGGCCCGATGACCGGAGACACCATCGAGTGCTTCAACTGCGGCCACGAGAACCCGTCGTGGGCCCAGGTCTGCCGCTCCTGCGGATACGCGCTGCAGCAGCCCGCGCCAACCACCGGCGGCCCTGCCGGCCTCTTCCCGACCGATCAGGATTCCCTCCGCTCAATCGGCGGCGCGATGGGTGCCATCGTCCTCGCGATCGTGCTCGGCCTCGTCCTCTCCGGCCTCATCCCGCCGGCGCCGAACATTGCGGCCGAGACGCCCACACCGACGCCATCGGCATCCGCGAGCGCCTCGGGATCTGAGGTCCCGAGCGCCAGCGAGAGTGCCACCGCCAGCGTCGCCGCGTCGCCGGCGCTGCCGGGCGTCGTCACCTTCGGGACCGGGTGGAACAACGGCACCCACGAGATCACCGGCGTGACCACGGAGTTCACTGCAACCAGTGCCGGCTTCGCCTACGCCATCAGCCTGAGTGAGCCGATCGGCGTCGACCGGCTCCTGGTAGAGGTGGCCCGCGTGGCGGAGGATGGCAAGGAGACGGTGGTCCAGGATCGCGCCGACGGCGTCCTGCTGGTCGACAAGACCTTGCTGACCGACGGCCTCAAGGTGAACAAGTCAGTCAGCCAGCTGGAGGCGGCCTGGGGGACCGGCAACTTCGTCCTGCGTTTCTACAACGGGGGCGAGCTCCTGGCCGAGGGCACCTTCACCTTCTCCTAGGCCCCGTCAGCTCGGCTCGCCATCCCTCCCCGCAATCTCGCGCCACGCATCGGCGTAGAGGCGGGCCCGCACCGGAAGGTAGCCCGGGTAAGCCGTGCGCGCGACGGTCACCACGCGGGACTCGACGGTGACCGTGGCAATCTGGTCCGTCGTCTCGACCAGCACCGTCCCGTTCGGATCGACCGCGATCGACGGTCCGCCGATCAGAACGCCGGCCTCCGGATCAGGCCGGTTGACGGAGAGGACATAGGCGCAGCTGGTCAGCGCATTCGCGCGAAACACGATCTTCCAGCGCTGATAGGTCCGCTCCTCGGTGGCACGCGGTATCAGGATCGCCTCCGCACCCTGCGCCCCGAGCAGGTGCGAGCCTTCGGGCCGGTTCGTGTCGCTGCACACCTGGACGCCAACTGGCAGGCCGAAGGCGTCGATCCGACTCGGCGCCCCCGTCCCGGGTTCGTAGTGGCTCGTCTCCCAGAAGCCGGGCTCCTC
>DASYRA010000062.1:0-7221 GCA_036004845.1 Candidatus Limnocylindria bacterium | reverse complement strand
GCCGCAGACCGATGCCGATCGCGCGCGGGCGCGCGCGGCGCTGGACGCGGCGCGGCGCGGCGAGGACTGGACGAAGCCGTCGGCGTGATGGGAGGCCTGCTGCTGGGCGTCGGCCTCCGCCTCGCCGACCTGGTCGCGCGCATCCTGCCACGTCCAGCCGCATACGCGCTCGCGGACCTCCTCGGCTGGGGCTGGTATCGACTCGCGTCCGAGCGTCGCGCCCTGGTCAGCGCCAACCTGGCGCGTGTCAGCGCGGCGACCGGTCGCCCGACCAGCGGCGGGGCCTTGCGGCGGCTGGTCCGCCAGGCGTTCGTCGAGCACGCGCGCTACTACCTTGAGATGCTGCGCATCCCGCACGCCTCGACCGAGCGGGTCGGCCGGATGGTGGTCACCGACGAGTGGGAGCGCTGGGAGCCGATCGTGCGCGACGGTGCCGTGGTCGCGACGCTGCATCTCGGTAACCCCGAGCCGTACGGCGCTTTCGTGGTGGCCGAGGGCCTGCACGGAGTCGCGCCGGTGGAGGAGATTCGACCGCGGGCCCTCTTCGAATTCCTCTTCGCCCGACGCGCGATCGGCCGAGGTATTCGCGTCGTTCCCCTCTCCGAGGCTCGTCGAGCACTGATGGCGGAGCTCCGCAGCGGGGGGATCGCCGTGCTGGTCGCCGACCGGAACCTGGCGGGCAGGGGCCATCCGACGATGCTCTTCGGGGCGACGACGCGCCTCCCCACAGGCCCGGCCAGCCTCGCACTGATCTCCGGCAAACCCCTCATGGTGGCCGCCTGCCGGCGCCTCGGCCCGGAGCGGTTCAGGGTCCATGCCTGGCCGATCGAGGCTGAGCTCAGCGGCGACCGCCGCGCCGACGTGGCGGCCCTGACCGAAGCCATGGCGCGCCGCATGGAGGAGGCAATCGGCGAATCGCCCGAGCAGTGGTTCGCCGCCTTCCAGCCGATCTGGGACGAAGAGCGAGCCGCTGGTGGGTGACGAAGCACGGCTGCCGCGCGGCGGTGGCGAGCGAGGCCGGGCGGACATGCACCTGCACACCCTCTACTCCGACGGGACGATGGAGGTGCAGGCGCTCCTGGATCGCGTCGAGCGGAACACGGAGCTCGATCTGATCGCCGTCACCGACCACGAGCGGATCGATGGCGCACGGCGGGCCCAGGAGCTGCACGCCGCCGGCGACTACCACTTCGGCGTCGTGGTGGGCGAGGAGATCACGACGCGACGCGGGCACCTGCTGGCGCTCTTCCTGACTGAACGGGTTCCGCCCCTGCGTCCGCTGGAGGAGACGATCGAGCGGATCCACGACCAGGGCGGGATCGCCATCGCACCTCACCCGATGGCGCCGCTCACCCCCAGCCTCGGCCGCCGCAGCCTCCTGCGCCTGCACAACGACCCGGATGACCGCCATCGGCTGGATGCCATCGAGATGCTGAACCCCAGCGTCGCCGGCCGTGCCCGGCGGCCGCACCGCCGCGCCCTGAACCAGGTGATGGAGCTCGCCGCGGTCGGCAACTCCGACGCGCACGTCCTGGAGCACGTGGGGACCGGCTGGACCTGGTTTCCCGGGGCGAGTGCCGAGGACTACCGGAGAGCCATCGCCGAGCGCTCCACCGAGGCTGAGGGGGAGTACTGGACCCACTGGCACAACGTCAGCGTCTACGGGCGCCAGCTGGTCGCCAAGGCGCGGCATGTCCGGCATACTCTTCGTCCCACAGGAGAGTGGCGATGAGTGAGTCGATCGCTCCGCCGGCGCCGCCTGCCGCGGCTGGTGCGCCGATCCCGGCCGCGCCATCGGTCGCCAAGCGGGCACCGCTGAAGATCGGGATCGTCAGTCCCTACGGCTATCCGCACCCCGGTGGCGTCAACGAGCATGTGCGCCACGCCTACGAGGCGATGCGGCGCATGGGCCACGACGTGTGGATCATCACCAGCAAGTACGGGGACGAACGGGAAGACGAGGGTCGCGTCATCCGCCTCGGGACCGGCTACGCCTTCCCGGCCAACGGCAGCATGGGCCGCGTCACCCTCGGCTGGCGCTTCAAGCAGCAGGCGCGCGACCTGCTGGCCGAGCACCG
This sequence comes from Candidatus Limnocylindria bacterium, assembly GCA_036004845.1. GTDB lineage: Bacteria > Chloroflexota > Limnocylindria > QHBO01 > QHBO01 > CF-167. Next base: position 5,143 of record DASYRA010000062.1, on the reverse strand, counting down.
CTTCGACATCCTCCACTTCCACGAGCCCTTCGTCCCGTTCCTGTCGCCCACCGTGCTGGACCAGTCCGACACGGTCAACATCGCCACCTTCCACGCATTCGGAGGCTTCTCACCCTCGTACTGGGTCGGCAAGCGCTTCGCCGGACGCCTGAACGACAAGCTGCACGGCCGGATCGCGGTGAGCGGTGCGGCGCGCCACTTCATCAGCCGCTACTTTCCCGGCGACTATCGGATCATCCCGAACGGGGTCGACCTGGACCGATTCGCCGATGCCGAGCCGTTCGAGGAGCTGCGCGACGGGACGATCAACATCCTCTTCGTCGGGCGCTTCGAGGAGCGCAAGGGGCTGATCCACCTGCTGCGCGCCTACCATCGCCTGCGCAAACGCCACGTCGACGCCCGGCTGCTGATCATCGGCTCAGGCCCGAAGCAGCGCGAGTACCAGCGCTTCGTCGGGCTGCGCCAGATCCGCGACGTCGAGTTCCTGGGCCGCGTCTCCGATGACGCCAAGGCGCGCTACTTCGCCAGCGCCGACATCTTCTGCGCCCCGGCCACCGGCCAGGAGAGCTTCGGGATCGTGCTGCTCGAGGCGATGGCCGCCGGGGTGCCGATCGTGGCGTCGGACATCCACGGCTACAAGAACGTGGTGCAGCGGGGGGTTCAGGGGCTGCTGGTGGAGCCGAAGAACCATCGCGCGCTGGCGGCCGCGCTCTACCGCCTCTCCAACGACGCGGAGCTGCGCCATCGCATGGGCGAGGAGGGGCGGGCCAAGGCGCCCGAGTACTCCTGGGACCAGGTCACCGAGCGGATCGTCGACTTCTACCGCGAGATCCGCCGCGAGTCCGCGGCCATGACCGCGAGCCGCCGCTAGAGCGGCAGCCTCACAGCGGCTTGCGGTAGACGCGCTCGGTCCGCACCACGTGGAAGCCGCTCGCCTCGTAGACCCCGAGTGCGCCGTGCGCATTCTCGGCATCCACCCCCAGGCCGGCGCTCGTCATCCCGGCGTCGCGCAGCACCCGTAGGCTCTCGGCCACCAGGGCTCGCCCGATCCCCTGCCGCCGCCATGGGCGGCGGACGCCGACCGAGCTCACCCAGCCGCGCTGCATCCCCAGTTCCGCGTTGGACTCCCGGTCGATCCGGTTCATGACCTGGCCCACGATCTCGTCGCCCTGCCAGGCCACCACCCACAGGCGCATGTCCCGACGCGGATCAGTCCGCGTTCGCTCGAAGCTGTCCTCGCTGGCGTCAACTGAGCCCCAGTGGTCGCGGAAGACCTCGATCTCGACTTCCCAGTGGCGGCGCAGGTCCTCCTCGCGCGCCGGCCGCAGCTCGATCCCGGCCGGGAACGGGAGTGGCTCGATGTTGTCGAGGTTCGGGCGCTCCATCTCGTAGTCGTAGCGCACGATCTCGTATCCGTTCCCTTCAAGCAGCGCCAGGCGGCCGGCCTCCAGCTCGTTGGCCCAGCTCTCGAGGCGCTTCTCGACGTCAGGGTGCTCCGACGCGACGCGGCGCTGCCGCCGCTCGATCCAGTGCAGGAGCGCCGTCCCCAGGCCGCGTCGCTGCCAGTCAGGGTGCACCTGGCCCCAGACGGCGTAGTTGCGGCCGCCGTCGTTGTCCTGCTCCCAGCCGCCCTCGGTGTAGGCGACCACGGAGCCGTCGACCTCCGCGAACAGCAGGTCCGCCGCCGGGTCGAGGGTGGACGGGTGATCGAGCCAGCTCGTGATCTGCGCCAGCGCGAGACGATGCGGGACGTTGTTCGCCGCCATCCCGGCGTTGACGAGCTCCGCGATGGCGGCATCGTCCGCCGGCCGCTGAAGGCCGCGGAACCGCAGACCGGGGATCGCCGGGGCCTCAGGAAGCAGGATGGTCATCGCGGCATCTCCATCGGCTTGCGATAGGCGGCGGAGCGACGATGGACGCCGAAGCCCGCCCGCTCGTAGAGCGCGAGCGCGCCCGACGGGTTGTCGCTGTCGACCCCGAGGCCCGCCTCGCGCATGCCGGCCTCGCGCAGCCGGACCAGGGCGCGCGCCACGATCGCGGCGCCCAGCCCCCGACGGCGCCAGCGGCGGCGCACGAAGACGGTCTCCATCCAGCCCCGGGCGCGCCCGAATGCCTCGTTCTCGGCGGCGAAGATCGCGTTCGTCACCCCGCCCGCAATCTCGTCGCCGTCCCAGGCGACGATCCACAGGGCGGGGTCGTGGTGCGGGTCGGTGAGCCAGGCCTCGAACGCCGCGTCCGAGGAGTCGAAGCCGCCCCAGTGATCCTGGAACGCCTCGACATCGGCATCCCACATCCGTTTCAGGCTGGCGCGATCCGAGGCAAGTGGCCGGATCTCGAGGCCGTCGGGCATCGGCGGCACGTCGATCTCGTCGAGGGTCGGCCGATTCATCTCGAAGAAGTAGCGGACCCCCACGTACCCGGCGCGCGTGAAGAGCCGCACCTTCCGGACGTTCAGCTCGGATGCCCAGGTCCCAAGCGCCAGCGGCCGCTCGGTCTGGGCTGCCGCGGGATGCGTCCGCGACCGCTCCTCCTGCCACGCGAGTACACGGCGGCCGATGCCCCGCGCCTGCCAGTCGGGGTGCACGTAGCCGCCCAGCCGGAACTCGCGCAGGCCGTCGGTGGTGTCCACCCAGTCGACCCAGCCGTAGGCGACGAGCGCGCCGCCCACCTCTGCAAGCACCACATCCTGGCTCGGATCGAAGCCCGCGGTGGCGTATCCGAGCCAGTTCTCCAGCTCGGGCACGGTGGTCATCTCGTCCATGCCGTTTGCGAGATAGACCGCGTTCGCGATCGGCACCATCAGCGCTGCCGGCGCTGCGCCGCCCGGATGCACGCGCAGGCTGAGGCCCGGGACGTCAACGAGCATCTCTATCCCACCCGCTTCAGCTTGCCGGTGCGCTTGGCGTAGCGCTCTGCCCGTCCGAACGCCCACAGGCCGAGTGGGATGAACACGATCCCCATCAGCAGCAGCGGCCAGATGTCGTCGATGAGCGCGGTGAAGCTGACCCCGTCGATCAGCCCCTCGCGGACGCCGTGCAGCACGTAGGTCGCCGGGCTGAAGTTCGAGAGGACCTGCATCCAGCCGGGCAGGATCTCGACGCTGTAGTAGACGCCGCTGATCAGGAGCAGCACGGACTGCAGGACGAAGGTCATCTGCGCCCCGCGCTCGACGTACATCAGCGGAAGGATCGCGGTCATGATCCCGATCCCGATGAAAGAGACCGAGCCGAGCACCATGAAGACGGCGGCGGTCGCGAAGTCGGCATGGGTCAGGTCGAGCTCGAAGAAGAGGGCAAGCACGATCAGCACCACCACGGTGTGCACGAAGCCGAACGCCACCGCATAGACGGTCGAGCCCAGCATCTGGGCGTAGCGACGCACGGGGGCCATGAACGTGTACTCCAGGGTCCCCTCCCAGCGCTCCCAGCTGACCGTCTCGGCGATGAAGCTGAAGACCACCGACAGGTAGTTCCAGAAGACGGCGCCGATCACCAGGGTCAGCAGCAGCCGCTCGTCATCCTGCCCGGCGCCGATGAGCGACACGGCCAGGGCGCCCGCGACGGCATAGACCAGGAAGGCGACCTCCCAGCCCCAGTAGCGCTTGGTCAGGTTGAAATTTCGCTCGACGAAGGCGAACGATGCCTTCAGCTCGCGGGTCATGAGTGCCATGTCGTGGGGCTCCGATGATCGAGTGGTGAGGACCGGCCCGGGCCTCAGTGGGACCGGACCGGTCGCCAACGGACGGGGTCACCCGCCAGGCGCGCGCCGAAGCGCACGAGCTGGTGGCCGACCCAGCGCAGCACGGGGCGGCGCGACGGCCTGCGTCGGCCGGCCTCCAGGTCGAATCGCAAGCGTGCGAGACGATCGGCATGGACCGAACGGCGTGCCGTTGGGCTGTGCATGGTCATCATCTGTTCATCACCTCCTTTCATCGCTACTCGTCGTTGTCGTCTTCGTTCTCGGCCAGGTCGTCATCAAGGGAGCGGCCGGTGTAGGTCATGAAGACGCTCTCCATCGTCGGGTCCTGCCCATGCTCCTCGGCGACCTTCGCCTTCAGCGCCTCGGGCGTGTCCTCGACCACGATCCGCCCCAAATTGATGATCCCGATCCGGTCGCAGAGCCGATCCGCCTCCGCCAGGTCGTGCGTGGTCAGCACGATCGTGGCGTCGTGCGTGTCCCGCATCTCCTCGATGAAGGTCTGCACGTCCAGCTTGGATCTGGGATCCAGGCCGGTGGTCGGCTCGTCGAGCAGCAGCAGCGTCGGGCTCGTCAGCAGTGCCCGCGCGATGGCGACCTTCTGCTGCATCCCCCGGCTCATCTGCTCCAGCGGCCGGCCGAGCCGCTTCTCGCCGATCCCCAGCCGAGCCAGGATCGCGATCGCCTCCGCACGAGCGGACCGCGGTTCCATCCCGTACAGGCGGGCGGCGTAGGCCAGGTTCTCGAACGGGCTCAGCTTCTTGAAGAAGGCGGCATCCACGCTCACGCGGTTGATGACGCGCTTGACCGCCATCTCGTCCCGCTCGATGTCGTGGCCGAACACCTCCACCCGTCCGGTGTCGAGGGTGAGCAGGGTGCTCACCAGCCGGATCAGGGTCGACTTGCCGCTTCCGTTCGCGCCCAGCACGCCGTAGATCTCTCCGCGGCGGATCCGGATCGTGACGTCGTTGACGGCCATCACCAGCTTCCGCTTGCGCCGGCTCCCGACCACGAACTGCTTCGTGACGTGCTCGACCAGCAGCGCCGGAACGCCGTCGTCGGACAGGACGCGGTGGGTGCGAGACGGCGCGGAGACCGTCGTCGCAGGCCGCATCGGCTCGGTCTTCGGTTGTTCCAGCAGGGTGGTCATGTCGATTTCCCTTGGTTGATCGGTCATCACTCGCTCGGTTGTGGTGTGCCGATGAAATGGAGAGAGCCGCGGGTCCTTCGCGGTCCGCGGCTCTTGCTCCTCGCCATCGCGAGCATCAAAAAACCGTGGACCCGATCTGGCCCACGGCTCGTGGCTTCTTGCTGGGGCGGCACTGCCGCCATGGCATCAGCTCGAGGGGGGCGCAGATCTCCCGCCGTCGGCGCCGTTGATAGGCGTCGTAAGGCGCTCGATTCGGGCGCTGTGCGAGAGTCTCATGGCTAGAACACACGTCCTCGT
>DASYRA010000061.1:0-13829 GCA_036004845.1 Candidatus Limnocylindria bacterium | reverse complement strand
CTGTCGCTCGGCCTGGGCGGCGATCCGCGTCAGGGAGACGATGTGGATCTGATGCTGAGCGTTCATATCGCCGCACCGTCCCAGGGTTCATCGGTCCCATTGGCTGCTCTCGTGGCCGCGACCTCTGGACGCAGCATCCTTTGGGCGGGTCTGGTGACGATCGAGGAGATCGCGGACGGCGGGCGCACTGGAAGGCTGAGGTTCAGCGACCTGCCGAACGAGGGGACGCAACATGCAGACTGGCCAGCGACGCTGAGCGGCAACCTCAGCTGGGCGTGCGGCTAGTAGGTCACCGCCTCGGTCTCGCGCGCGGCCATCGTGTAGAAGCGGGTGTTGGTCTTGCGGAACTGGAGCGGCACCTCGCCGATGGGGCCGTTACGGTGCTTGGCCACCTTGGCCTTGATCAGCTCCACGTCGCTGTCGGCGTTCGCCTCACCGTCGCGATACAGGAAGATCACCACGTCCGCGTCCTGCTCGATGGAGCCTGACTCGCGCAGGTCGGAGAGTCGCGGCTCGGCGCTCCCTCGCTGCTCGACGCCACGCGACAGCTGGGAGAGCGCGATGACCGGCACCTTCAGCTCTCGGGAGAGCTGCTTCAGGCCGCGGCTGATCTCGCTCACCTCCTGGACGCGGTTCGGCTCGCGCTGCGAGAGGTTGCCCTGCATCAGCTGCAGGTAGTCGACGATCAGCAGGTCCAGCCCACGCTGCTCGGCCTCCAGCCGACGGGCCTTGGTTCGCAGCTCGAGGACGGTGAGCACCGGGGAGTCGTCGATCCACATCGGCGCCGCGTGCATCGAGTTCATGACCTGCGCGATCTTGCTCCAGTCGGTCTCGTCCACGAAGCCGCTCTGCAGGGGCCGCGGGTTGATCCCCGACTCCGCCGAGAGGAGGCGCAGAGCGAGCTGCTCCTTGCTCATCTCGAGCGAAAAGAGGGCGACCTTCTTCCCCTCGTGCACCGCCGCGTGCTGCGCGATGTTCAGCGCCATGCTCGACTTCCCCACGCTGGGTCGGGCGGCCAGGATGATGAGGTCGGATGGCTGGAAGCCACCCAGCAGCGCATCGAGCTGCGAGAGGCCGCTCGGGATGCCCAGGATCTGACCGCGATGCTCGTGCAGGTACTCGAGCCGGTCGTAGGCCTGGCCGAGCAGGGTGGCCAGCGACTCGAACCCGCCCACTGTGCGGCGCTGGCTGATCTCGAAGAGGATCCCCTCGGCCCGGTCGATGGCGGCCTCTGCGTCGTTGGCCTCCTCGTAGCCGACCGCGGCGATCTTGCCGGCGGCACCGATCAGGTTGCGAAGGACCGCCTTGCGCTCGACGATCCTGCCGTAATGCTCGACATGGACCGCGGTCGGCACCATGTTCATGAGGCTCGCCAGGTAGGCGGCGCCACCGATCGGCTCCAGCCGATCCCGACGCGCCAGCTCGTCGCCCAGCGTCACCAGGTCGATCGGCTCGCGCTGGCCATGGAGGCCTAGCATCGCCTCGTAGATATCTGAATGCTGCTGGCGGTAGAAGTCAGGCGGATGGAGGAAGTCGGCGACCTTGAGGATCGCCTCGGGGTCGATCAGGATCGAGCCGAGGACGCTCTGCTCGGCCTCGACGGCCTGGGGTGCCAGCTTGTCGATGCTCATGGAGGTTAGGCCAGCGTACGGTTGCGGGCGTCGGCGGCGCGCGAGATAGCCACACCTTGCCCGGCGGTTACCCACACCCGGCGAAGTTGGTCGGGGATAAGTCCGACGATCCTGTGGACGCGGGCCGATGAGGCGGCCCGGTGCGTCGGAGGGCTCATGCCCGGATTGGATGCCTCGGCCGCGACAGGTTGGACGTCGCGGAGCGACGAAGGCCCGTCGCGGGGAGTGGGACGCTAGCGGCCCCAGCCCTCGCGTGGCTTCACGCGGCCCGCCGCCTGGTTCCAGGTGTCGCGCTGCTCAACCACCAGCCCGTCCGCGTCGAAGCGCAGCGTCGAGGTACCCACCAGGGTCGTCTCGGCACCGTCCTCGAGCAGGGTCGCCCACCACTCGATGGAGGCATGCTCGCCGTCCGCCACCGGCTCCGCGAACCATGCCTCGACCTGGTCCTCCTCGGCGAAGGCCCCGGCCAGGTACACGCGCAGCTCTTCGACGGCTTGAAATGGGACTCGGAACGGCTCGCTGGCATAGACGACATCAGGGTGGTAGAGGGCGAGCACCGCCTCGAGGTCGCGTGCGGGCCATTCCCGCTGCCAGGTGTCGGCCCAGCGGCGCGCGGCGTCGGCAGCTTCCATCGATCAGGCCGGAAGGGGGACCACGCTGACGGTCAGCTCGGCATCCACACCCGGCATCAGGCGCACATCGGCCTTGTAGTCGCCGAGCATCTTGATCGGTGAGCGCAAGTGGATGTCGTGGCGGTCGACCTCGATGCCCTCTGCGGCGATCAGCTCCGCGATCTCCCGGTTGGTGACCGATCCGAAGAGGCGATTCTTTTCGCCGGCCTTGACGGCGATCTCGAGCTTCATGGTGCGCAGGCGCTCGGCGGTCGCCTCGGCCTCGGCCTTCAGGCCCTGCTCCCGCGCTTCGCGCTCGCCACGATGGCGCTCCCAGTTGGCGAGCGCCCCGGTATCGGCAAGCGCAGCCGCGCCGGTCGGGAAGAGCAGGTTGCGGGCGTAGCCGTTCTTGACCTCTTTCACGTCGCCGGCGTGGCCGAGCCCCTTCACGTCGCGCTTGAGGATCACCTTCATGCTGTCAGTCGGTCCCTTCCGCGGCTAGTTGAGCTGGACGTCACTGGCCCTGCTGCCGGCGACCTGCAGCGGCCAGTCGGTGTCGCCACGCTCGGCATCACCCGGCGCACTGGTATCGGCTTCATTCCGTGATCGCCGCGACATGCGGAGCTTGGCGAGGAGGCCCTTGATCGCCTTCGGGTCGCGGAGGTCGCCATAGCGCTCCAGCAGCTCCGGCAGGTTGTCGCGGATCTCGTCGTAGCGGTGGCCCATCAGCGAGCGCAGCCGAGCCAGGTCCTTGTCCAGGTCGGAGGTCCCGTTCTTCGCCCGCTCCAGGTGGTCTTTGCGGACCTCGGCCGGGGCGTTGGCGATGAACAGGTCCAGGACCAGCATCAGCACGGTGAGGTCGTCAGCCTGGCCCAGGATCGGGATGGCGTCGGGGATGAGGTCGAAGGGCATCACCAGGTAGGCGAGGGCGGCCGCCAGCAGCCCCTTCAGCGGGAGCGGCGTTCGCGGGTCGCGGACGAGGCCCCAGATGACGCGGGCGTACATCGGGAGCTTCCAGATCAGGCGTGCCATGCGCGCATAGCGCAGTCGGCCGGACAGCTTCACGGTGATTCTCCGGTTTCCGGTCCAGGTGGGCCCCGATGGTATCAGAGCCGCTGGACATCAGGGTTCGTGCGCCCCGACCTGTCTGCGTTTGGTCAGGCCCCGTCCTGGGCGGAGAGGTCCTTGTCCTCCATCTCCCACGCGTGGTCGAGGGTGTGGAAAGCAGAGTGTCGGATGAGGAATGGCAGCGTCCACGACTTCATGCGCCGCTCGATCTCTCCCGCGTTGTACGCGCGCATCGCCTCGACGTAGTCCTTCCGATACTGCCGCAGTCCGCCTGGAGTGAGCGCCGCCTCCTCTCGTATCCGCAACCCGACGCCAGTCGCGAAGCTCTCGCTCTCTTGGCGGATGACATGGCTGATGATCCGGTCGCGGTCGCGTCCTCCGCCGCGCGGGCCCTTGCGCATCTCCGGCGAGACGCGGGCTGCGACGGCATCGAAGTACGCCCAGGCGGCGCGCAGCAGCGTGATCGCGCGGTCGAACTCGGCCTCGCTCATCGGGCCGTGCTCGGTCGAGGAGGGCGAGAACGAGATGCCCCAGAAGTCGGTCGATCCGGTCCCGACCCTCTCCTCCACGATCTCAAGCGGGCCGGCGGCGTCAAACTCGCGCGCCATCCCGGCGAGGGCGGCCACTGGCCGGTATCGGTCCCGATAGGACTCGAGCGTCTTCATTGCGAGCTCGGCGGTCTTCGCGCCGCGGCTCCAGCCTGGCCAGTCGAGGCTGAAGGCCACGGACCGCTTGTCCTTCGTCCCGTGTTCGATGACCGTGCGGACGGGCATGGCTGAGTATTGCATGGCGTTTGACATTAGAACGCCTGTTCTGCTATGTTCACGCGAACGACCGCCCAGCAAAGGAGCCGCCGGTGACCAGGCATGACGCCGAGCGCCGCAAGAAGATCCTCGAGAGCATCGCCCGCATCGTCGCGGAGCGAGGCTACCCACCCAGTGTCCGCGAGATCGCGGAGGCGGTCGGCCTCGCCTCGCCATCGGCGGTCCATCACCATCTGACCGCGCTCGAGCGCGACGGCATGATCGAGCGCGGCTCGCATTCCTCGAGGGCCCTGCGGCTCACCGTCCGCGCCGAAGCGGAGCTTGGCCTGCCCGCTCGCCGGCCGGTGCCTGCTGAGCGAAGCCGGGTCACCCCATTCCGGATGCCGATGGACCGCGACCGCCTCGCCCTGCCAGTGATCGGCGAGATCGCCGCCGGCCAGCCGATCGAGGCGTACGCGGAAGGCGCGGAGACGCTCGACGTCCCCCGCTCCCTCCAGGCTCGCGATGACTCCTACGTCCTGCGCGTGCGGGGCAAGAGCATGATCGACGACCTCATCGACGACGGCGACTACGTCGTCGTCCAGCCCCAGGCGACGGCCCACGACGGCGACATCGTGGTTGCGCTGCTCGAGGACAACGGCGTCACCCTCAAGCGCTTCTACCGCGAGAAGGACCGCATCCGCCTGCAGCCGGCCAACGCCGAGATGGAGCCGATCTACGCGACCGAGGTCCAGATCCAGGGCAAGGTGGTGGGGGTCATCCGCAAGCTCGGCTGACCTCCTGCAGCGGACGGTAGGCTGGGTGCTGATGCCTGGACCGAAGCTCACACTCCGTCAGCTGAACCGCGCCACGCTCGCACGCCAGGGCCTGCTCGACCCACTCCCGTCGGGGTCGGTCGCCCGCAAGGTCGAGCTTATCGGCTCCCTCCAGGCGCAGCACCCGGATTGGCCTCCGTTCGCGCTCCAGGCGCGCCTGCCGGCCGACGCGACGGCCGTCGACCTCGGTCGGGCCCGCAGGAGAAGGAGCGTGGTGCGCGCCTCGCTGATGCGCCTGACGAACCACGTCGTGAGCGCGGCCGACTTCTGGCCGATGTCGACGCTCACGCTCCCGCTGCGGGCGAACCAGTTCCGCGCCCGGTACAAGCTCGATCCGGTCACCTCGCCGCTCGGCAAGCGGATCGCCGCGGCGCATCCCCAGGTGCTGGCCGCGATGCGCGAGGAGCCGCGGCCGATCCGTGAGATCGAAGCCATCCTGGCCGAGCAGCTCAAGGGGGTGAGAATCCCGCCGAACCGCTCGTTGTGGCGTCACTTCAGCGGCGCCGTTGCACTGGTGCAGGTGCCCTTCGCCGGTGAGACCTACGGCCGCGCGCGATACGTCGCTGCCGCGGACTGGCTCCGCGCGCCGACGGACGCGGAGGCCGATCCGGATCGCGCGGCGATGCACCTCGCCGAGCGATACCTCGCCGCCTTCGGGCCCGCGACCGCCGACGACCTGGCCGCCTACGTCGGGCGCGGCCGCGAGCGAGGAAGATGGCGGGCGGCGATGGAGGCGCTGGGAGATCGGCTGGTCGAGCTCGAGGCCGATGACGGTCGACGCCTGGTCGACCTGGAGCTCGCGCCCCGTCCAGCCGCCGAGACGCCGGCGCCGCCGCGTCTGCTCGCCCGCTGGGACAGCCTGCTGCTGGCCTACGGCACGATGCATCGAGCCCGCGTCCTCCCGCCGCAGCATCAGGCCACGGTCATCACCCGCAACGCCGACGTCCTGCCGACCTTCCTGGCCGACGGCTTCGTGGCCGGCACGTGGCTCCCCCGAACAGGCGGTGATGGGCCGAGGATCGAGCTGCGCCCCTTCCGGCGACTCGCCGGGAAAGATCGCGAGGCGCTCGAGGCTGAGGCGAGCCGGCTCTTGCCGATCCTCGCGGCAGGCGCCTTCTCGCGCAACCCCGGCACCGACTAGGCAGTGGCGATGCGCACCATCCTGCACGCCGATCTCGACGCCTTCTACGCCAGCGTCGAGGTGCTCGACGACCCATCGCTGCGCGGCAGGCCGGTCATCGTCGGCGGCGACCGCGGGACCCGCGGCGTGGTGATGGCAGCCTCGTACGAAGCGCGCAAGTTCGGCGTCCACTCCGCTATGCCGATCCGCACCGCCGTCAGCCTCTGCCCGACCGGCGTCTTCCTGCCGGGCCACCCGGACCGCTACCGCGACCTCTCGCGGCAGGTGATGCGGATCTTCGCCTCGTACACGCCCCTGGTCGAGCCGATCAGCCTGGACGAGGCGTTCCTCGACGTCACCGCCAGCCGCGAGGCCTTTGGCGACGGGGAGGCGATCGCGCGGCAGATCAAGCAACGCGTCCTGGACGAGGCAGGCCTGGTCGTCAGCGTGGGGGTGGCGACCAACAAGCTGTGCGCCAAGGTCGCCTCCGACCTTCGCAAGCCCGATGCGCTCGTCGTCGTCCCGCCCGGCGGCGAGGCCGAGTTCCTGGCCCCGCTCCCCGTCAGCCGGCTGTGGGGGGTCGGGCCGCAGTCACGGCAGGCACTCGCCGACTACGGCGTCACCACCATCGGGCAGCTGGCCGCCCTCCGGGATGGCACCCTCCGTCGCCGCTTCGGCAGCCATGCGCACGACCTGGCGCTGCGAGCTCGCGGCATCGACCCGGCGCCGGTGGTGACCAGCCAGGCGCCCAAGAGCATCGGCCATGAGCTGACCTTCAACCGGGACGTCGACGATCCCGCCCGCCTTGAGGCGACGTTGCTCGACCTGGCCGAATCGGTGGCCAGCCGGCTGCGCGAGCACGATATGGCGGCCGGCGCGGTGCAGCTGAAGCTGCGCTACGAGGGGTTCGAGACGCTGACCCGGCAGATGCCGGTGCCGCGCCAGACGCGCGAGTCGGAGCCGCTGTACGCCGCCGGCGTCGCCCTGCTGCGCAAGACTCTGGTGCGCGACCGCGCCGTCCGCCTCATCGGGCTGACCGCCATCAGCCTGACCGATGTCCAGCAGCTGACCCTCTTCGATGAGCCGGACAAGACCGACCGGATCACGAAGTCGATCGACGCGGTCCGGGAGCGGTTCGGCGAGAAGGCGATCACCCGGGCGCGGCTGGTCGGCCACCGGGACAAGCGCCGCTTCGACTTCGGCGAGAAGCCCGAGCTGCCGCCCGATCCCGACCCTTGACAAGTCGAACACCTGTTCGTATGCTCCGGTCCAATAGAACGCCTGTTCGGTGCCTGCGACAGGCGGCGTGAAGGAGATGTGGAATCCAATGGCGCTCACCAAGATCACGCCGACCCCGGCACACGTGCAGTGGGATCGACACCTCGCACGGCCCTCGACCGTCCGGGTCGCGGGCCGCCAGCTGACCGTCACCGCCCTCGATGCGATGCGCGACGAGACCGCGGCCTACCCCGCCGACCGCGGGCCGCGCATCACCTACCTGGTCGAGACCGATCGCGGCCAGGCCTCGCTGGTCTTCGATGGAAGGCGCCGTCGATGGTTCGTCGACGCGCTCGACGAGGCGGCGTAGCGAACCTCAGTCGAGGGGCTCGGCCTCCAGGATCCAGAGGGGCCCGTCGCCGGCCTCGACCCGCTGCGCCCCCTCGCCCGGATCCGTCAACGAGGTGCGGACCAGCCGCACGCGCCGGCCATTGAGCTCCGCGACCGGGCCAACGACCGGCTCCATGGCGAAAGTGAAGGCCCACGCGCGCACCTGGTCATGGATCCGACGCGCCGGCTGCGACCAGTCAACGGTCGCGTAGTCCTCCCCGAAGTGGCCGGCCCAGGTCACGCCCTCACTCGACTGCTCATCGCCCGGATCACCTGCCGCGATGCGGGCAAACACGGTCGGCAGCAGGCCGAGCGCCACCGCGCCCATGCGCGGGCCGACGACGTCGATGCTGTGGTCGTCATCCAGCATCGGGACCGGCGCCTGGGCCAGGATCGGGCCGGTGTCGAGCTCGGCATCCATGCGGTGCCACGTCACCCCGAACTGCTGGTCGCCATCGCGAAACGCCCAGGCCAGCGGGATCGGCCCGCGGTGGCGTGGCAGCAAGGCGGGGTGGCAGTTGACTGACCCCAAGGGCGGGACGTCGAGCGCCGCCTGCGGGATGCGCCACGGGAATCCCCAGCACAGCACCAGGTCGGGGCGGCTGGCCCGAAGGAGCGGTTCGACCGACCACTTGTCATGGGCCAGCAGCACGTCCAGTCCCGGAGGCGCCGTCTCGTCACCCATCGGCTCACGTCCGGGCGAGGCGGGCTGCCGGCGGCGCGCGCTGATGATGGCCACCGGGTCATGCCCGAGCTCGCGCAGGGTGGGCACCAGCGCCGCCGCGACCGGCGGAACAGTGGTGATGAGCGCGATCCGCCAGCCGACCTGCTTCATGCGGTTCGGAGTCTAGCCCGTACAATCGATCAGGAGGCTCGCACGCGGCCGCCGTGCGGGCGTCCGAAAGACCGCACGAGGCAGCTCGCCGATGGGCGACCCAACCCAGCTCACCGACCTCTCCATTCACGACTTTCTCGAGCGCCTGGGGAGCAGCGATCCGGTCCCCGGCGGGGGCAGCGCCGCGGCGCTGGCCGCCGCCATGGGCGCCGCCCTGGTCGCGATGGTGGCGGAGCTGACAATCGGCCGGCCGGCCTACGCCGAGCACGAGGAGACGGTGCGGAAGCTGCGATTCGACGCCGTCGAACGCCGCGTGGAGCTGCTCGACCTGGCGCAGCAGGACGCCGACGCGTATGACCTCGTGGTTCGCGCCCGCCACATGCCGAAGGAGTCCGAGGCAGAGAAGGAGCTACGGAGCGCCGCGCTGGGCACCGCGATGGTTGCCGCGGCCCGCGCGCCGCTGCGGGCGGCGGTGGTCGCCTCTGAGGTTCTCGACCTGGCCGAGCGGATCGCACCGATCGGCAACCGTAATGCGGTCAGCGACGCCGGGGTGGCCGCGCTGCTGGCGGCTGCCGGCCTCCGCGGCGCGGTCCTCAACGTGCGCATCAACCTCCCCTACCTGCCTCCGGACGAACCCCTGTGTGACTCGGCACCGGCTGAGCTCGAGCGCCTCGAGGCCCTCGCCGAGAAGGGCGAGCAGGCGGCGATGGCCGCGGTCAGCGCCAGGCTGGTGGCTTCGTGACCGCCAAGATCCTCGACGGCCGAACCGTCGCATCCCGCCTGTGGCGCGACCTCTCCGACCGCATCGCGGATCTGCATGAGCGCACCGGCGCCACGCCACGCCTGGCGATCGTGCGGCTCGATGCCCGCGGCCCGTCGGCGGTCTACGCGGCCAGCGTCTGGCGCGCAGCGCGCAGCGTGGGCGTCGACGCGTTCGAGATCGCGCCACCGGAGGGGGTGGCGCTCTCCGACCTGGCGGCACGCATCGGCGCCCTCAACCGCGACCCGAGCATCGCCGGCGTGGTCGTCGCCCAGCCCGTGCCGGCGCATCTCGATGCCCCCGCGGTCGTCGCGCTGATCGATCCTGCCAAGGACGTGGACGGCGCCACGCCGTTGAATGCCGGGCGCATCGCCCGCGGCGAGCGGACCTTCGTGCCGGCCACCGCGCTGGCGGTGATGGCGATCCTGCGCAGCTACGGGATTCCGATCGCCGGCAAGCGAGCGGTGGTGGTCGGACGCTCGGCGGTGGTCGGCCGCCCGGCAGCGGCGCTGCTGCTGGCGGCAGATGCGACCGTGCAGATCTGCCATCGCCGAACCCGGAACCTTGCCCGCGAGACGCGACGCGCCGAGATCCTGGTGGTCGCCGCCGGCGTCCCGCACCTCATCCGCGCCGAGATGGTCAACCGCTCGGCGGTGGTCATCGACTGCGGCATCAACACCACGGCGGACGGGATCGTCGGTGACGTCGACTACGCCGCGGTCCGGCCGGTGGTCGGCGCCATCACGCCGGTTCCGGGCGGGGTCGGCCCGGTCACCACCATGATGCTGCTGCAGCAGACGGTCGATGCCGCCGAGCGGGCCGAGACGTTCGACGAGCCCGCCCTTGACCGATACGCCCTCCCGGACCGCGTCCCGGAGCCAACCCGACCCGAGCGCTGACGCTTACAGCGTCGGGGCCGCCACGTCGCTGGTCATCTCGTCAAGTGGCACCGACCCGTCGATGAAGCCGAGGCTGACCATCGTCTCGTAGCCACTGCCCCAGGCCGTCTCATCGATGCGACCGCCATTCGAGCTCCACAGCGGGATCGTCGCCTCCAGGACCGACAGCGCCGTCCTGCGATCCTCGCCGATCGCCGGCACCGCCTCGGCCGCCGCCTCGAACCCGACCTCTGGGTCAGCCGCGATCGCCGTGACGGCGCGCTGGATCGCTCGTGCAAACGCGCCCGCCATGGCGGGATCCGAGGCGAGAAGATCATCCCCGACGATCATCCCCGGCCCCGGCAGTGGCGCGATCTCATCCACCGTCAACAGGTCAACCGGCACCCCCTCGGCTGTGACGCGCAATGGCTCGTTGTTGCGAAAGCCCGTGATCAGGTCGACATCGCCGCGAAGCAGCCCGTCCACCTGGTTGAACTGTGGGTAGGTGCGGATCGTGACGTTGTCGCGAGTCAGCCCGCCCGCGTCGAGCAGCGCCAGGAGCGCATGCCAGGAGGAACCGAACTCGCCGGGGGTGCCGATCCGCAGGCCGGCGAGGTCAGCAGGGTCCGACGGCACCGTTCCCTTCGGCCCGATGAGGGCCACCGGGAAGCTGTCGTACAGGGTCGAGACGTACTTCACGGGAACGCCGTTCGTACGGCTGATCATCACATCGGTGGCATCGGCGACACCGAACTCGGCCTGTCCGTCAGCGACGAGGCGCAACAGATCCGCGCTGTCCTTGAACTCGATCGTCACGTCCAGGCCTTCATCGGCGAAGTAGCCAGCCTGCTGTGCCAGGTAGAAGGGCGCGAACTGCACATCCGGCCGGAAGCCGAGCAGCAGCGTCACCGGCCGGAGCGTCACCGAAGGCGTGGGCGTGAACGAGATCGTGCAACCAACCAGGAGTGTGGCCACGAATAGCGGGAGGAGTCGGCGCAGAGACATCGGTTTTCCTTTCTAGTGCACGACGATGCGACGCTCGACCGACACGACCAGCCCATGCAGGCCGATGCCGATGACCGCCAGGGTGACGAGCGCGACGAACATCAGGGGCGTGTCGAAGAGCCCCTGGTCGGCGATGTTGATGAGGACGCCGAGGCCGCTGCTGGCCCCAGCCCACTCGGCCACGACGGCGCCGATGACGGCAAGCGTCACCCCCACCCGCAGCCCGCCGAAGATGACCGGGAGAGCGGAGGGGATCTCCAGGCGGGTTGTGCGCTGACCGGGCGTGGCGCCGAGGGAGCGGAACATCTCGATCAGCAGCGGATCGGCCGAGCGGATGCCGACCATGGTGGCGATGGCGATCGGAAAGAAGACGATCAGGGCACAGATCAGGACCCGCGCCAACAGGCCGCCGCCGAACCAGATGTCGAGCAGCGGGGCGAGCGCGAGGATCGGCACCGACTGGGCCGCCACGATGTAGGGCGACAGGACCCGCTCGATCACCACGCTCTTGCCCAGCGCCGTGCCGACCACGATGGCCGAGGCGGCGCCCACGGCGAGGCCAAGCAGGATCTCGGACAGGGTCACGGAGGTGTGCTCCCAAAGGAGCCCTGAGCCGATGGCGCCGAGTGCGCGGTCCGCCACCACCTCGGGGGCCGGCAGGATGTATTCGGGAGTGCCGGTCACCACGGTGAGCAGCTTCCAGGCGACCAGGAATGCCGCGAGGGAAGCGACTGTCGTGGCGAGGCCTCTCATCGGTCGACCCAGGGGGTGAGCTCGGGCGGATGGACCTCGGCCAATGCCGCGCGCACGGCCGCGTCGAGCTCCGCAGCGCGGCTGACGGCCGTCGCCGGGCGCGGTCGCGGCAGATCGACCAGGATCTCGCGAGCAACGCTGCCGGGGCGAGCCGTCATCACCACGATGCGGTCCCCCATCCGGATCGCCTCGCTCACGGAGTGCGTCACCAGCACCACCGTTCGCGGTCGATCCATCCAGAGGCGCTCGAGCTCCCCGTCGAATGCTTCGCGGGTGAGCGCGTCGAGCGCGCTGAACGGCTCGTCCAGGAGCAGGATCGGCGGGTCGGTGATCAGGGCTCGGGCTAAGCCTGCCCGCTGAGCCATTCCGCCCGAGAGTTGCGAGGGGCGCGCGGCCACCGCGTCCGTGAGGCCCACTCGTTCGAGCGCCTCGCGCGCTCGCTGCCTCGCCTCCTCGGGTTGAGCCCCGGCCAGCGTCAACGGCAGCGACACGTTGTCCAGTGTCGAGAGCCAGGGCAGGAGGCGAGGCTGCTGGAAGGCCAGCCCCACTCGCCCATCGCCGGCGTGCGGCGCCTCCGCGGGTTCGTGACCGACGAGCACGCGGCCTTGGCTTGGCCGAACCAGACCAGCAATGACCCGTAACAGGGTGCTCTTCCCGCACCCGTTCGGGCCGATGACCACGGTGAGGCTGCCGGCCGGAATGTCGAGGCTCAGTCCGCGGATGGCCTGGAGCGGCGCGCCTGCGGCTGGAAACTCGACGCTCACGTCACCGAGGCGCACGGGCAGGCCGGAGGTTGCCGTCGATGCTGTCGTCGTCGCTGCCTTGGTGGTCATCGGTCGCTCCCGCTGGTGTGCCGGCATCGCACGCGGGGCCTCAACCACGGACCTCTCCTGGCTCGACGTCCTCAGGCGCGCAGGCGCGCGCCATCGGCTTCGTCGATGCGTCGGAGAACGCCTCGCGGTCGCCTTCTCCCATCCGGACTGTGACCGTCGGCCCTGTCTGCCTGCGAGCCTCGCGCTCGCCGGTTCAGGTCGGCCCCGCCGGGTTCGCCCCTTCTGCCGCTCCTCGGCGTCCGGGCCCGATGGGGTTCGCGGGCTGGCTCGCCTCAGCGAGCCGACCGCCGGTGGGGACTTTCACCCCGCCCCGAAGGCGATGAAGTGTTCAGTTGCGGCCAGCGTGGCACAGGCCCGGAGACCGGTCAACCGACCGGGAGAGTAGTCTCGCCAGGTGCGACGAAAACCCGGCGGTGCTTGCGCTCGTTCTTTTCGTGTTGTTTTGGGCAGCGGTCAACTGGTTAGGCAGTTGGCTCTATGGGTGCCAGCCTCCAGGCTGCCAAATGTCATGGCCGGAGGGCCCCCTGGCATTTGCCGCCATTGGCATCGCACTTGCCTTGGGCGTGGTCCCACACAAACTCGCGTCGATGGCTCCAAACGGATACGAACTGGCCCGCACATGGTCGCGCATTTCAGGCGGCCTGTTTCTTGTTGTGGACGCCTGGCTACTCCTGTTCTATGTCACGGCCGGTGGTGTGGGCCTCGATGTTCGCCCCATCGTCTTCCCATGGCTTCCAGTGTTGACCCTCCTTGCGGGCTGGCTGCTGGTCGCACGGCGGCTACGCGTGATCCTGCCGCTGGCGGTCATCGCGGGCCTCGCTTCCGCGGTCTTCTGGGGCGGTTTGGTTTTCCGGTTTACCTACCCCTTGATCGCGATCACGTTCGTGGTGTTCTCGCTGACCGCGGCGCTGACAGCTATTCAGAGCTGGCAGAAATTCCGTGCTGACTCGCCGCTGAGCCCCGCCCGCGGAGCCAGCGATAGATGACGTACGCCACCCCGAGGACGACGACGACGTAGATCAGCAGCTCGAACGGCCGAATCGCGTCGTACAGGCGTCGGTAGTTCTCACCCAGCAGGTAGCCGCCGAGGAGCAGCGCGGCGTTCCACGGGAGCGAGCCGAGCGCGCTGAAGAGCAGGAACCGGCCGA
>DASYRA010000060.1:0-32377 GCA_036004845.1 Candidatus Limnocylindria bacterium | reverse complement strand
GATGGATGGACGATGAGGGTGGCGTTCAGGGATCCCCACAGAGATTCGTTGGCGAAGGCGACGGCACGCGCCAGGTAGTCGGCGATGTCGGAGGACGGGAGCGGCAGCTCGCCGAAGACGCCGCAGAAGGCTTCGGTGGTGAAGCAGGGATCGTCGCCGGCGCCGGGGTCGAGGTCAGTGATCAGCGCCCACGGCAGGCGGCCATCCATCCTGCGTCCGTACAGCTCGGCTTCGGGATGGGCATTGAGGAACTGGTCGAAGCGCTGCGCTGCACCGGGGTAGTAGGCCATCCGGACGGGGGTCGCCACCAGCCTGGCGCGGACGGCATCCAGGAAGCGCTGGCGCAGCCGCCAGCCGGCGGGCGTGATGACAACGCGCGGCGTTGTGCAGTTGAAGCCGGCGTTGTTGGTGAGCATGCTGGCAAGGTTGTCGGCCTGGTAGTCGATCTCGGCATCGGACCAGCGACCCGGCACGACGATCACCGGGGTGAGGCTGCCCAGCTCCGCGGTGAACGGCTTGTCCAGGATCGGCTCGTCTCTCAGCCGCCGCTCCTCGCCCTCTGGGCCTGGTCCGAAGACGATCACCTCGTACGTCCGGTAGGAGCCCGTGATGTGCAGCTCGTCAACGGCGGGATGAGCGGCCAGATATGCGCCCTCGTCCGCGCCGCCCTGCACGATGCGCAGATATCCCGCCTCCACCAGCGCGTGCATCGCCGCCTCGAGGATCGGCCCCATGAAGGCCTGTGTCGGATGCATCTTGAGGAGCACGACCCGATTCGCGACGAACAGCTTGTAGATGGCGTCGAGCGGCGCGATGGAGGAGACGTTGCCGCCACCCAGGACGAGGCAGACGCCGCCCGCATCCGGTTCGCGATACGCGACAGCCTGAGTGGCCGGCACGGCCTGGGCCGTGACCTCGCGGTGCATCCAGACGTCGGCGGTGACCCGGGGGTACATGAGCCGATCGAACCGATCGAACGGCATGACCCTGGCCGCTGCACGACCATCGGGGAGCGTCGTGACGCCACCGGGGATCCGCGGAACCCCACCCCGCGCGATCTCCCGCAAGGATGCCCCGAGGAGGCGGAGCTGGCGCAGGGTCACGTACGGTCCGGCCAGCTCCTCCTCGGCCGCCTCCGACGGACTCAGCCCCTCGGCCCTGGCGACCGCTGTGGACCACTCGGGCGCGATGCGGGCGATGTCGCGACGCAGCTGCGCGATGAGGCTCAGGCGCTCGGTCGCCGACACCTCGACCCACGCCGTGCGTCTGGCGTGCAGCTCTGCGATGGCGAGGTCGAGGGCCGAATGCGTGGCTGGGCGCTGGGTCGCGATCGCGTCGGCAACGGGAGATTCGATGTCTCGATCCTCGCCACATGGCTTGGCTGCCGCCGATGCTAGCGACGGTTCGAAGCCGCGTCGAGGTTCAGCGCCGACGGCCTTACGCCGCGTGCATGCTCCCGAACGGATCCGCCGAGAGCAGGTCGAGGTCGATCGGGTCCATGTTGACCAACGGGTACGGCGGGCAGAGCAGGTAGCCCTGGCCGGCGGCGAAGCCGAGCGATCGAACCACCTCGAGCTGCTCACGGGTCTCGATCCCCTCCGCCACCAGGACCATGTGGCCGCGGTCCGTCAGGTCCCGCAGCGCCTGGAGCATGGCGTGCGTCGAGTCGCGCAGGACGCCGCCCTGCACGAGCGAGAGATCGACCTTGATGATGTCGAACTTGACCTCGCTGAGCAGCCGGAGGCCCGCATGCCCGGCGCCGACGTCGTCGGCGGCGATTCGCATCCCCGCCGATCGGCAGGCCTCCAGGTTGATGCGGATGCGTTCGAGATCACCGATGGCTTCGCGCTCGGTCAGCTCGAGGACGACCCGGCGCGGGTCGATGCCATGCGGCGTCAGGCGTGTGAGCAGGTCAGAGACGCGGAACTGCTCGGTCTCGAGGGTGCGTGGGGAGAGGTTCAGGCTCAGGTACTCGGTGGTCCCCTCCCGCGGCGCGGAGGCGGCCACGACGTCGACGCAGGCCATGTCGAGCTCCACGGTTCGGTCGGTGGTCTCCGCAGCCACGAACAGGCTCTCGGCATCCTGGAACCCTGCGCTCTCTGCCGGACGAACGAGACCCTCGAAGCCCACCGGCCGGCCGGTCTGGAGGTCATAGATCGGCTGGAAGACCGCGGCCAGCAGGTGCTCGCTGGCCACGTGGGCCACCGCGGCGGCCAGCTCCGGCGTCGAGCGGGTGTCATCGGCCGCGCCGTGTCGGTCGGGGTCGAACACCTGCACGTCGGTCCGCCCGTGTCGCTTGGCCCAGTAGAGCGCCGCGTCCGCCTGGCGCCGCAGGCGTCCGCTGTCGGTGCTCAGGTCGGGGAAGGTGGAGATCCCGGCCGAGAAGGAGAATGCCTGCATCCCCGGCCGGACTGTCTCGCCTCCCAGGGCGTTGGCCAGCAATCGACGAATGATGGCGTGCGCGGCATCGGCGTCGGTGTTGGGCATGAGGATGGCGAACTCATCGCCGCCAACCCGGAAGCCACGATCCGCCGCGCGCACCGCCGTCGCGACCAGCCGCCCCATCGACGCCAGCAGACCATCGCCCCCGGCATGCCCGTGCTCGTCATTGACGCGCTTCAGGTCGTCGAGATCCATGAGCGCGAGCGCCAGCGGGTAGCTGTGACGGCGAGCCGCCTCGATCTGGCGTGCCAGCTCCTCCTGGAAGGCGCGATGGTTGCCGAGGGTGGTCAGCGGGTCCCGCAGCGCATCGATGCGCGCCATGTTGTAGAGCCCCTGCAGCTGGGACCCGATCTGGGCCAGCTGCTCGGCCGGCTCGAGCATGAAGCGGGCCAGCCTGGCGAGGACGAGGGGGAGGATGATCGCAGCAGCGACCAGCGGGAGGAGCGCCGCCAGCTCCGCCCCGGCCGGCACGCCGCTCACCACCTCGCCCAAGGCCACCAGGCCGGTGGTCAGGACCAGGATTCCGCTGAGGGACCAGAGGATGCGCGAGCGTGCGCGATGCAGGCGCTCCGCGCCGTCAGGTTCGGAGGTCAGATGGTGTGCGGTGACGTTCACGGGTGCCTCGATGAATGAACACGATTGGTGTACCGCACCCGCAGCCGGCCGGGTAGACACCGAAAGTACCGCTCCCGTCCGGCCGGGATCATGGTCGGTCGATGGCAAGGGGCCTCCCGTACCTGGGCGTACTTCTGGTGCATGTACCGCAGATCGTGGCGCGGCTACGTTGCAGGCGGATTCATTCGACATCTCAGGAGGCACTCGCAATCGTTCGGCGCTTGGCGCTTCTCCTGGCGACCATCGCGACCATGCTGGCCACGACGGCCACCTTGGGCGCCAGCCCCGCGTGCCCCCCGTCGCACACCCCGTCGCTGCGGGCCGGGACTGCCAGTCCAGCCTCCGGCACGACCTCAACCACCTTCACCTTCTCGGTGACCTACTCCGACACGAAGGGGTGCCCCCCGAACTGGGTGCGTGTGACCGTTGCCGGCGTCGGCGTCTTCCCCATGAGCGGAACCGGGGCGAGCTACGACACCGGGGTCGTCTTCAGGCGAGCCATGAAGCTGCCTGCGGGCACGCACACGTACTCGTTCTCGGCCAGCAGCGGTGACGGGAACGGTCAGAAGACCACCGCGCTCACAACCGTGAGCCCACCGTCAGTCACAGTCACGGTTCCTTCCACCCCGCCGCCCGAGCCGACGCCAAAGCCCACGCCAAGGCCAACGCCGAAGCCCACCCCCGTGCCAACCACTGCGCCCACGCCAGAGGCCACGCCAACCGCCACATCGGTGCCAACTCCGGTCCCCGGTTCCGCCGCGCCGACGGTGCCCGGCGGGGGCCTGCTTCCCGGCAGCGCAGCGCCTAGCCCGGACGATGGGCAGGGATCGGTTGCATCGAGCAGTCCGGGGGTGAGTCCGGGAGCCCTCGGCACGTCGGACGGGATGGGCTCGCTCGTGACGCTGATCGGCGGGTGGGCAACGGCGACGCTGGGCGGTCTGGCCCTCTTCCTGTTCCTTGCGCCACGGCGCCGAAGCGAGCCCGAACCGGCCCTTGCGGACGCGGGAGGCGGCGCGGCGAGCAGCCCTGGGGCGCTGCCGCTTCCCAGGACGCAGGTCCCTCCCCCACGCTCGGAGTTGGTCCCGCCCGACGAGGTGAACATTCCTCGGTGGCTTCGGCCATCGGTCCAGGCTGCGCGCAGAGAGGGTCAGCGAGGGTCACGCTCCGACCGGTAGGCCCAGGGACTCCCAGGCCGGGCACTCCCGGGAAACGTCAATTCACAGTGAAGGCCGCCCGCATTCCCTCGGCATCGTGGTCCTCGTTCTCATCCTTGTCGTAGATGTTGCAAATCAGGACGTACGTGCCGGCCGCGAGGTCGAGCGTGAGCGAGTCGGAGCTACCGACCGCGATGTCCTCGATCTCACCCTCGACCTCCATGCCGCCGCCTGCCTCATCGACCGCGCCGGTCGAATCGGTGGGGAGCGAGCCGGGATCGAGATCCGTCCTGATGACACGAACTCATGGATGTCATCCGGGCCGGAGTTGGTCACCTCGAAGATCACCGACCCGGCGGCAATCGCCGTCTTGTCCAGCGCCACAGAAAACTCGCTGAGCGTGACGTTGACGGTGCCGCCCCCGGCGGCGCAGCCGGCCGCAAGGACCGTGCCGATCATCGAAAGGGCCAGGGGCCTGACCCGGGCCCGGCGATCTCGCCGGACGGTTGGAAGGGTGCTCATGGTGTGCTCCTCCTGTGGGTTCTGATGGTGGCCCTCGGACGGCACGCCGCAGGAACGAGGGGAGACCTGCGGGTGCCCTGGGGCAGGGTGGCCGAGGCGCACTGTTCATGCTGGGTTCGCTTCCTCGACGATCCGGCCATCGACTACCGTTTGGTGGTGCCAAGACGGTCGGGGCTCCTCATCGCCGTGCTGGCGGTGCTCCAGGTCGCCTGTGCCCCGCAGGCTTCACCGGCAGCGAGCGACGGTCCCCCCTCGGCAAGTGCCTCCCCCGACCCCGGCGGCAGCGCACCGGCCGCCTCCGCTGTCGAGACTGGATGGACGCAGCTTGAGGCCGGCGGTCGGCCACCGGCGGCCCGCGAGGACCACACCTGGACGATGACACCCGATGGCGCGACCGCCTACCTGTTCGGTGGCCGCGACGGGGGAACCGTCTATGACGACCTGTGGGCGTACTCCCTCGCGAGCGATGCCTGGAGCTCGCTGGCACCCTCGGGCGAGCGACCTCCGGCGCGCTTCGGCCATAACGCCGCCTGGGTGCAGGGGATCGGATTGGTCGTCTTCGCCGGGCAGGCTGGGACCGAATTCTTCAACGACCTGTGGGCGTACGATCCCGCCTCCAACGCCTGGCGGTCGGTCCCTGCGAGCGGCTCGCTCCCCGTCTCCCGCTATGGCAGCTGCGCCAGCCTGGGACCCGACGGCCGTCTGTGGATCAGCCACGGCTTCACCAGCGAAGGGCAGCGCTTCTCCGACACACGCGCCTACGACTTCGAAATCGCAACGTGGACCGATGCGACTCCCGCGGGGGATGCCCCGACCCCCCGATGCCTCCACGCCTGCTGGTGGACCGACAACGGGGAGCTGGCGCTGTTCGGCGGACAGACGACGGGGATCACGGCGCTCGGCGACCTGTGGCGCCTGACCGTTGGCGAACGGCCTGGGACCAACGCCTGGACCCAGCTACAGCCGCCGAGTGGCCTGCCGCCCGAGCGCAACCTGTACGCCGCAGCCAGGTGGGACGCCGGCACCATCGTGTTCGGTGGCCAGGGTCTCGACGGCGAGTACCTGGCCGATGCCTGGTGGATCTCCGACAACGGGGTCGAGGTCCGCCTGCTGGATCTCAGCGGCGCTCCGTCGGCCCGGTCGGGTTCTGAGCTGGTCGCCGATGCGGCGGGGGATCGTCTGCTCCTCTTCGGGGGACAGAACAGCACGACCCGATTCGATGAGCTCTGGCAGCTGGTGCCACCGGCTGCAACCTAGGGCGTCTCCATCGGCGGTGAAGTCGGTGCAGCGGTCGCCGTCGCCGATGCGGCGTCTTCAATTCCTCCGGCCCGTCCTCTGGGTTGGCGGTTCCGGTGGCGGTGCACGTTGGAACCATCGTGGACGCCACGCCGCCGCAGGCTCGGATCGCGGCGTTCACTCATGAGGAGGCATTGGAGGGTCGGAAGGTTTCAGGTGTTGCTACCATGTGGTGGAACACCCGCTCGGGCGCACCCACCTTCCGCGCGCCCGCTTCGTCCCTCGCAGAGGAGACCGCCGCCGCTGATGAGCACGCTCGCCGAGCGCCCAACGGCCAATGCGCCGATGGGGCCCCACGGACACCGCCTCCCGCCCGCCCGAGCGGTGCGTTACAACCCCACCGCGGAGGAGCTGCAGGCGCTGACCAGCCGCATGCCACAGGCACGTCGCACCAGTTTCGGCAACTACAACGTCCAGACGAAGGTCGTCAGCCGATCGAAGGAGTCGACCTACCTCGTCACCGATGACCCGGCCGAGACGACCGGGAAGGCCATCTCACGCGAAGAGGCGGCCCGCGTCGCCTCACTGCAGGATGCCTACGTCGCCGGTACCGAGATGCTGGTCATCGACGGCTTCCTGGGGAACGACCCGGAGCAGCGCTCCCGAGTCCGGCTCTACATCGAGGAGGCGAACGCGAACATCGCAGGGATGCAGCAGCAGCTCTACTTCCCGCCCGATGCCGCCGCGGACGAATGGCAGCCCGAGCTTTCGCTGATCTATACCCCCAATCTGCCGATGCCCGGTTACCCCGACGAGCGTCTCATCTCGGTCGACCTGGAGGCCGGCGTGACACGGGTCATGAACTCCGACTACTTCGGCGAGTCGAAGAAGGGCGGGCTCCGGATGTGGAACGCCCTCGTCTACGAGCGTGGCGGGCTCGCCATGCATGCCGGCTGCAAGGTCGTCCCGACCGATGCCGGTGAGCGCACGATGCTCATCATCGGCCTATCGGGGACTGGCAAGACGACCACCACCTTCACGCGCCAGAACAACAGCCAGCCGGTGCAGGACGACTTCATCGGACTCTTCGCGGGCGGCAAGGTCGTCGGCACCGAGAACGGATGCTTCGCCAAGACCTTCGGCCTGGATCCTGCCCACGAGCCGGCAATCCACGGCGCGGTGGTCAAGCCCGATGCCTACCTCGAGAACGTCTCGCAACGGGAGCCCGATGGGCCGGTCGACTTCTTCGACACCTCCTACACCAAGAACGGAAGGGCGACCTTTCCGATGGCGTCGCTCGGCATCTGGCGCGACCCGCGGGAGATCGGTCCGGTCAACCACCTGCTGATCCTGAATCGGAACGACAACATCATCCCGGCCGTTGCACGGCTCTCGCGGGAGCAGGCGGCGGCCTACTTCATGCTCGGCGAGACGCAGGGCACCTCCGCCGGTGGAGCGGCCGAGGAGGGCCGAGCGCTGCGCGTGCCCGGCACCAACCCCTTCTACCCGCACCGCGACGAGCAGCAGGCCAACCGGTTCCTGGAGCTGATGGCGAGCTGCGACTTCGACGTCTTCCTGCTGAACACCGGTCGGGTGGGCGGCACCGACGGGGTCGCCACCTCGAAGAAGGTGGCGATCGAGCATTCCGGCGCGATCGTCAAGGGGATCGCGGAGGGGACGATCCAGTGGGAGCGCGACGCGGACTTCGGCTACGAGGTGGCGACCGGGTTGCCCGGCATCGACGACCTCGAGCTGCTCCAGCCTCGACGGCTCTACGAGCGAACCGGTCGCGCAGACGAATACCGCGGCTGGGTTGCCCGGTTGCGCGCCGAGCGCATCGAGTTCCTGCAGCAGTACGCCGGCCTGCTGCCGGAGATCCTGGCCGCCGTCGAATAGAGGAGCGACGAAATGCCTCACGGTGACTACAACCACATCGAGATTCCGGCTGACGACACCCAGCGCGCTCGTCGCTTCTACGAAGGCCTGTTCGGATGGACGTTCACCGAGACCCCGTTCGGGGATTACATGACGTACCGCACCCCCGCCGGAGACGCCGGCGTTGGCGGCGGAATGGGCAAACGTGGGGAATCCGCCCCGATGAAGATCCGCAACTACGTGGGCGTGAACTCCATCGAGGACTCAGTCGCGAAGGCGGTCGAGCTGGGCGGCCGCGTGGTCGAGGAGAAGGACGAGGTGCCTGGCGTCGGCTGGTGGGCCGTCATCGCCGACACCGAGGGGAATGAGCTCGGCATCTTCGAGCCGATGCCGCGGGCCGACGGCTGACGGACAGCTTGCTCGGCGGCACGTCGGTTCGCTAACCTCCGCTGGCGTCGCGGACCGACGCCACCGCGTAAGCGGTTATTGCATGGCTGAATCCCTTGAGCTCAAGGTTGATGACCGTTCCGGCGTCCACGGCATCCTCGATGGCGGCGAACACGCGCTGGCTGATCAAGATCTGTCCCGCTGTCGCGACATCGGATAGCCGAGAAGCCAGGATCACGGAGTTGCCGACCGCCCCGTAGTCGTATCGGCCCTCGAACCCAATGCGCCCAAGCGTCGCGAAGCCTGCCGCGATCCCAATCCCCAGGCCAAGCTCATAGCCGCGCTTGCGCCATGCCGTCGACAGGACCGCGAACCGGTCACGCATCTCGCACGCGGTACGGACCGCCGCGAGCTGGTGGTTGGCCACCGGTTGAGGGTCGTTGAAGAAGACCATGAGGCCGTCTCCCGCGAAATGCTCAACCGTCCCACCACTCGCCACCGCCAGCTCGCCAACCGCCTCGTGGTACTGGCGCAGCACCCCAAGGACCTCCTCTGGCTCCGCCTGCTCGGCAAATGCTGTGAACCCGCGCAGATCGGCGAAGAGCGCGGTGATCTCCCGTCGGTGCCCTGCCAGGAGCTGTTCGCCCTCTGCACTTGAGAGCAGCTCGGCGGCCTGCGGCGCGTAGCGCGCCAGCTCGGTGCGCTGCCGATCGATCGTCTCGAAGAGCCGGACGTTTTCGATGGCGAGGACAGCCTGATCGGCGAAGGTCTTCAACAGGCTGATCTCCGAGGTGGTGAACTCTTCAACATGCTTGCGCCATACGGAGAGAACGCCAATCGGCTCGCCGTCGCGCAGCAGGGGGACTCCAAGGATGGTCCGAAAACCGGCGAGGCGCTGGACCTCAGCCAACTCATACTCAGGATCGACCAAGACATCGATGATCTGGACCGGTGCGCGCTCAAGGAGGGCGCGGCCCATCGTCGAGCCCCGCTCCGGCCCAACCTGGCGGCTGGAGATGAGCTCCCGGACCGCCGCCGTCACATCCGCGCTGAAGGCACTGGCGCGGAATCGCCCGCCAATCTCGCGCAGGATGTTGCCCTGGTCGGCGTGCGACAGCCGGACCGCGTTGTCGAGCACGGCCTGCAGCACGGCGTCCAGCTCGAAGGTCGAGCGGCTGATCGTCTCGAGGACCTCCCCCACCGCCGTCTCGCGCTCGAGCGCCTCGTAGGTCTCGGTGAGCAGCCGACCAAGGCGGATGGCGATCCCGGCCTGGTCGGCAAAGAGGCTGACCAGCTCAACCTCCGCCTCCGCGAATGCCTCGACCTCGGTGCGCCCAAGCCCGAACGCCCCGATCATCCCTCCGTCGGCGCGGATCGGGACGCCAAGCAGGGTGCGGAATCCGCCCACGCTGAGGGCAATGCCGCGGTACCCGGCATCGGCGGCCACGTCGGCGATCTGCACCGGCTCGCCGGCGAGCGCGACGCGGCCGACGATCGATCCGTTGCCGGGAGCCTCAGGGTGAGCTCGCTCGTACTCCCAATGCTCGGCACTCCCGCCGCTGGCGGCCACGAAGTGGAAGAGGTCGCCGTCGCGCAGGAACACGAAGGAAACGTCCGCCCGGCAGAGCGCAGCGGCCTCTGCGGCGATGCGGTCGAGGATCGGCTGGAGCTCGAATCCCGCGCCGGTGACCGCGCCCAGCACTCGCCCGATGGCGGCGAGCGCCTCGCGCTCAGCCGCGGGAGCCGCCGGTTCAGCCATCAGTCTCGAGCGTTGCGTCCACCGAGAGCTCTACGTTCCCGGCCAGCGCCCGGGAGATCGGGCAGCCGTCCCTGGTGCCTTCCGCGATGCGGTCGAACTCGTCAGGGGTGATGCCGTGAACCTGCCCCAGCACGGTGAGCGCGGAGCTGGTGACCGTCCAGCCGCCCTCGAGCTTGTCGAAGGTGACCTCGGCCTCGACGTGCAGCTCTTCAGCGGTGTAGCCGGCGCGGCCGAGGTCTGCGGAGAAGGCCATGGCAAAGCATGCGGCGTGTGCAGCGGCAAGCAGCTCCTCCGGAGATGTGCGCCCATCGGGGTCCTCGGTGCGCGACCCCCAAGAGACGGGCAGGTCGGTGAACAGCCCTGAGGTTCCGGCGCTGACCGTGCCACTGCCGGTCGCGAGCGGGCCCTGCCAGGTGACGGTGGCGGTGCGGACGGCGGCCATCGGATCGGTCCTCCTTGTATCCTGCGGGGGCTTCAGCCTACCGCACCCAGGACCGATGTCTAGCGCAGAGCCAACCCGTCCCCGACCCATCCCGACGATCCGCGGCGAGCAGGTCTACCTGCGCCCCGCCGAGCGGGACGACATTGAGCTGTTCGTGCGCTGGTTCGCCGATGCCGAGACGACCCGCTACCTCGCCATGCGCGCCCCCTTCAGCAAGGCAATGGAGGAGAAGTGGTTCGACTCGATGCTCGAGCAGCAGGGCAAGAAGAGCTACCACTTCGTGATCTGCCTTCTGGCCGATGACCGCGCGATCGGGACAGCCGGCTTCAACCACGTCAACCAGGAGGACGGCAACGCCTCGTTCGGGATCAGCATCGGCGAGAAGGACGAGTGGTCCAAGGGCTACGGCACCGATGCACTGCGCGCCATCTGCGACTTCGGCTTCGGCCAGCTGCGCCTCGAGCGGATCGAGCTTGACGTCTACCAGCCGAACCTGCGGGCGCAGCGCTCGTACGAGAAGGCGGGCTTCGTGACCGAGGGGACGCTCCGTCACGCGCATTTCTCCGATGGGCGGTTCCACGACGTGCTGCGCATGTCCCTCCTGCGCGAGGAGTGGGCGTCCCAGCCACGCCCGCGGCCGTGGGACGAATCCAGCTCCGCCGACGGCGCCTAGGTGTTCGAGCTGCGCCGCGACCCGGTGACGGGCTGGTGGTCGGCGGTCGTCACGGATCGCACCTTCGAGCACGCCTCGTTCGCCGTCCAGGCGACCCCGATCGAGGGGACGCACTGCCGCCACTGCGACGACGACCCGACGCCGGCTCCCGAGGCTGCGGAGGAGACCGCGATCCGCTGCGTCACGCTTCGCCAGGACGCATTTCACCGCATCGACTCAGGCAACGAGCGATCCGGGCAGCTCTCCGTCGACCAGGCCCTCGCGGCGAGCGGCTCCTGGGAGATCCTGGTCGCGCCGCGTGGCCACCACGAGCGCCTGGCCGACGCCCCGCCGCGGGTGGCCGTGAACCTGCTGCGCACGCTTCGCGACACGATGCGCGAGGTGGCTGCCGAGCCGCGGCCGGACGAAGAGCCCCGCTACATCCAGGCGGTGCAGAGCTACGGGATGCAGGCGGGGTCGCGCAGCAGCCACCTGAACATCGAGCTGTACTCGATCCCCCAGGTCCCCCACTGGGTCGCCGAGGAGATCGGCGGTGGGGCACGCCATGTCATCAAGACCCGCTCGTGCGTCTGGTGCAGCCTCGCCCGCAGCGAGGAGGAGGCCGGCGAGCGGCTCGTCCTGGCCGAGGAGCGCTATGTCGTCTTCGCGCCGGCTGCCAGCCGGTCGGCGTTCGAGCTGATGATCGTGCCGCGCGCGCATGCCGCCGACTTCACGACGCTCGATGACGACGACATCGCCGCCTCCACGGCCACCCTGCAGCGCACGCTCGGCGCGCTGGATGCCCTGGGCGATCCGCCGTATAACCTCTTCCTTCACACGGCCCCGGTCGGCGAGCGGCTGGACGAGACCTTCCACTGGCACTGGGAGGTGCATCCACGGCTGCGCGTGATCGCCGGCCTCGAGCGCGCGACCGCCCTCGCCGTCAACCCGGCGGCGCCCGAATATGCGGCCAACGTGCTCCGCGAGCACCTCAGCCGGGTGGGCGTGTAACAGGTGTCCACCCCGCCGCGTCCACAGCACCGATGTTGCTGGCACGACGGCTTGTATTCCACGATGCGACGATGACCCTCCCGCGGGGCGGATCCGACGCGCGCAACATCGAGTTCGATCGGATCTTCACCGAGTACTCGACGCCCATCTACAACTACGCGCTGCGCATGGTGGGTGACCCGGATCGCGCCGCCGACATCGCGCAGGACACCTTCATCAAGGCCTACCGCAAGCTCGATACTCGCACCGAAGCCTCCTCCACGCGCTCCTGGCTATATCGGATCGCGACCAACACCGCCATCGACGAGATGCGCCGCCGGCGCCACACGGTGCCGATGAACGTCGAGGAGGACCACCCGCTCGAGCAGGCCGATGGCGGCCCGGGTCCCGAGACCCAGGTGCTGAGCGGCCTCATGGACGAGCGGATCAGCCGTGCGCTGCTGCGCCTGAAGGCCAACCACCGCCAGTGCCTGGTCCTCTCGGACGTCGAGGACATGAGCGCGGTGCAGATCGGCGAGGTGATGGGAATGTCGAGCGGCGCGGTGCGCGTCCTGCTGTGCCGCGCGCGTGGCGAGATGCGCCGCCTGCTGGCGGCGGAGGGCCTGATCCGATGAGGTTCCGTGGCGACCATGTCGAGGAGCTGATCAGCGCGTCGCTGACCGGGGACCTGACCGATGCGGAGCGCGTCGAGCTCGACGCGCATCTCGTTGGATGCGAGGCGTGCCGCAACACCCTCGCCGCCTTCGCGGCCGAGCGGCGAATCCTGGCCGGCCTGCCTGTTGAGGACGCACCGCGCGACCTCTCGGCACGGGTTCGCTCCGGGATCGATGCCGGCCGGGGAAATCCCTGGTGGCGCCGTCCGGGCGGCCTGATCGCGATCGGCGCCTCGCTGGCGACCGTGGCCGCCGCCGTCCTGGCGGTCGTCGTCTTCAGCAACCTCGATAACGGCGAGGTGGGGCAGGCGAGCGGATCCCCGCAGGCCTCTGCCTCCTTCGCCCCTTCCAGCAGCCTCGAGCCGTCGATCGCCCCAAGCGTCGAGCCGTCCGCTTCGCCACCCTTCCCGGGATCAGCTGCGCTCTTCTACCTCTCCCTGAACGGCGCGCCCTTCGAGCCCTCACGCCTGACGTTTATCAACGACGCAACCGGTGCCTCGATCGACGCCGGCACGGTCACCGGCCCCCCGATCGCGGCCGCCCTCTCGCCGGACGGCCAGTGGCTTGCCTACATCACCCAGAAGGGCGGGACCGGGGCCAACGAGGTTTGGGCGCTCCACCTCGCGGATGGCAAGGTCACACCGCTCGGCTGCTCAGAGGCGGCTTTGTTCACGGATCGACTGGCCTGGTCGCCCGATGGAAGCTACCTGGCATTCACGCTCATCGCCGTCGATCTTGGCCCTTCCTCCGATTGCCCTGCCGACGATGGAGCGCTCGGAACCAGCGATGCCTGGGTTTATGACGCAGCCAACGGTGAGCGGTTTCGCCTCACGCGCAGCGGCAACGCCTATTCGGCGTCGTTCATGTCAGGCGGGCCCCCGGCGACGCTGCTCGTGAGCTTCGCCGCGGAGAGCCCGTGGACAGAGGCCGTGCCATTGGGCGGCGACCCTTCGAATCTCGAACGGATCGAGGGTGTCTTCCTTCCGCTCGTCTCCCCCGACGGCAGCCGCGCCATCTTCTGGAACGGAACGATGACCTCGAACGGCGGCTCCTGGCACTTCTCGCTGGGAGGCATGCCCCAGCTCTCCCGGGACTTCCGGTCCGCAGGCCCAGCCTCGCCGTGGATTGGAACGCCGCTCTTCACCGACCTGACGCCGGTCGGCGGCGAGGGGTTCGCGTCGGGCAAGTTCGCCTGGGGGCCGGATTCCGACCTGGTCGCCTTCTGGGACGGAGCCTGGACCGGCGCACCCCAGAGCAGCGATGGCACCTACCCCGACCAGCAGGATGTGTACGTGGGCCGCATCAGCGCGGGCCTGCTCACGGCGGCTTCCAAGCTGGGTCTGATTCGACCCGATGACTCGTTCATCGTGGACGTCGTCTTCTCCCCGGGGGGAACCAGCGTGGCGGTGACGATTGGCGTGCCATCGGCCGGCATCGGCGATCCGCCGTCGGCCTATCTCGAGATCGTGCCGCTGGATGGAAGCACGCCGTACACCGTCGGCGGCGGCGTCGAGCCGCCGCCGTGGAACGGTCCCGCGGTCTACGGACACTGACCGGGAGGCCGGTGCGCGGCGAACCCATCGGGCTACACTCGGGCGGAATGAGCGAACGCCAGATCCTCGACGCGGATGAGCTGCGTCGCGCCCTGACCCGCATCGCGCACGAGATCGTCGAGCGCAATGGCGGGACCGATGACCTGGTTCTCGTCGGGGTGCGCAGCCGCGGGGTGCCGCTGGCGCGGAGGCTGGCCGGCCTGATCGAGCAGCACGAGGGGGTCAGCCTGCCGGTCGGGGCGCTCGACATCAGCTTCTACCGCGACGACCTGACCAAGGTGGCGCATGCCCCCATCGTGAAGAAGACGCAGGCGATGCCGGAGATCGCCGGCAAGACGGTGGTGCTGGTCGATGACGTCCTGTACACCGGTCGCACGGTGCGGGCCGCCCTCGACGCGCTCACCGACCACGGCCGGCCGCGGGCGGTACGGCTGGCGGTCATCATCGACCGTGGCCACCGCGAGCTGCCCATCCGCCCCGACCATGTCGGCAAGAACCTGCCCACCTCGCGCGAGGAGATCGTCCACGTGCGGGTGGTGGAGAACGACGACAGCGATGAGGTGGTGATCGAGCGGCCCGGCGCTGCGGAGGCGGAGGCCTAGGCGACCTCGCCCCGCTCCAGCGCCTCCGAATACTCGCGCCAGCCGCCGAACGAGGTGATCTCGCGGTGTCCGGCCGTCATCGCCTCCGGGAAGAGGATCCCGTCCACCCATCGGCCATCGGCCAGCTCGACCGGCCCCTTGTAGAGGCCCGGCGGCTCACCCGCCTCGACCCGAGCCCATACCTCGTCGGGCAGCCAGTAGATCTCGCCCGGGACGGAGATGCCGCCCTTCTCGACGCGGTACATCCCCGGGTGCACGTCGCCGATCGAGAAGATCCGGTAGTGCGGCGCGGTCCGGAACTCGCCCAGGAACTCGGCGCCGTCCAGGTTGGCATGCAGCTTCAACCCTCGCATCAGGGTCCCGTTCACGAACAGCTCGACGGCCATCTCCCCTCCTTGGGATAGGGCTGCGACCGGGCCCTCCGAAGGACCCGGTCGCAGGTTGAACTGGAGGCCGCGGTCAGGCCGCGCGTTCCTCCTCGGTCGGCGGCGTGGTCACCGCCTTCATGAGATCCGAAGCACTGGCTCCCCCCTCACGCGAGGCCACTGCCCAGATCACGACGGCAGCGAACAAGTAGCCGAGGTAGACAGGGGTCGGCGTCCGAATCGAGAACGGGTCGAAGCTGAAGATCAGGCCGGCCGGATCGTGGATCAGGCCAACCGCTGCCAGCCCGGCGGCGATCACGCAGTAGACGATCGCCCGGGCGTACTGCTTGTCGATGATGAACACGGCGATCGCGCCGAGCATTAGCCCGGCCAGGACGGCGCCGGCGCCCAGGGTCTCAAGGCCCTGGTACAGGACGCCGTTGCCATTCAGCTCGGGAATGAGGTCATGGGCGTTGGCCCCGGCCGCCGACAGCGCACCGTCGACGTAGGTCTGCGCCCATTGCGCGATGTTCGGCACCAGCGCAAGCACGATCGCCGGCGCGTGCCGGGCCACCGAGGTCTGGAACGCCTGCGCCCCGATCACGAGCCCGATGAAGAGCAGGATCGGGAAGAGCGCCGCTGCCGGGATCAGCGCCAGCAGGAAGCCAACCGACCCGGTGAGGCAGATCAGGGCGATGACCACGCCGGTGGCCAGCGAGTAGCCGATCCGTCCGCCGACCGCTTTCCAGCCGGGGTGCCCGATGTAGACGGCGGGGGGGAAGGGGCTGCCAAGGAAGGAGCCGACCACGGCTCCCAGGCCATCGGCCACCAGGATCGAGCGCAGGTTGTAGCTGTCGCCGCCCGCTGCAGCGCTCTCGACGTTGTTCATCCCCTCCGTGAAGTTGTAGACACCGAGTGGGATGGCGGTGGCGAGCAGCGGCAGGGAATCACTGAGCCCCGACAGGACCTCCGTCCCGAAGACGGGGAGGTGGATCCCGAACTGCTTGAACGACTCGCCGATGGCGTCCGGATCGAGGCCCGTCCAGCCGAACCAGAAATAGGACGCCCAGCCCATGGCGGTGCCGACGACGATGGCGGCCAGGCCGCCGGGGATGCCGAACGGCAGGCGCACGCCGGCCGTCCAGCTGAGCAGGATGATCGAGAAGGTGGCCAGCGCGATCCACGCTGCCTCGAACATCCGGAAGCCCGCGGCCATACTGATGAACGCGATCGAGATGCCAGCCAGCGTGCCGAGCATCGCTGCGCGTGGGGTGTAGCGACGGATGGTGGGGCCGACGAAGGCGCCGATCAGGACCACGATGCCGATCAGCAAGGCCCAGACCAGGCCGGTGGTGTAGGCCTGCACGACGTCGCCGGTGTTGAGCAGCACCGGCAGCATGATCACGAAGGTCACGAAGAAGTAGTGCGGCACGCTGGGCCCATAGGGCATGGCGGCCACCGTGTCGCGCCCCTCCTTCTGGGAGAGGCGGTACGCGAGGTACGCGTACCAGATGTTGCCCAGCGGCAGTGCAATCGCCAGGGCCGGCAGGATCCGGCCATAGACCGTGTCGGCCGGCAGCTGGATCACGAACAGCATCAGGCCCGACAGCACAAGCACGTTGAGCAGGACGTTGGTGCCAAGCCCGAAGAAGGCGTTCCAGTCGCCCGGAACCCAGAGCTTTGGCCTGTATTCGCTATTCCCGGTCATTGGTTCTCCTCTACCCTCCCTCCCCCTTGACGGTCGACGCGGAGCCTTACGGGGGATGGCTGATGGCGGCTGCGTGCATCGGTCTCTCCTTCGTCAGGCCGACGCGCCGGCCATCGCCGGCTTGCCGAGCGCCTCGAGGAAGGCGGCCGAGTCGCTGACCCAGCCGAAGATGCCGCCCTGGGCCTTGATCATCTCGAGCGCCACCCGCTGGAACTCGGGGAAGTAGGAGGCGACCGCGTCCGAGAGGACGGCGGCGTCGTAGCCGCGGTCGTTCGCCTCTCGCACACTGGTCTGCACGCAGACCTCCGTGGTGACGCCGCAGAAGATCAGCTTCTCGATCCCCTTCATCTTGAGGATGGTGTCCATATCGGTGGCGTAGAACGCCCCCTTGCCCGGCTTGTCGACGACGGGCTCGCCCTCGATCGGGTAGACCTCCTCGACGATGTCGTGGCCGTGAGATCCGCGCACCAGGAGGCGGCCCATCGGTCCCTCGTCGCCGATGTGGATGGTCGGGTTGCCGCGCTCGTACTTGGCGCGCGGCAGGTCGGAAAGGTCGGCGCGATGCCCCTCGCGGGTGTGGATCACGAAGATCCCCGCCTCGCGGCAGGCCTTCAGCACCTTCTCGGCGGCTGGCAGCGCCGCCAGCAGGAGGGAGGTGTCGTTACCCAGGGATTCACCGAAGCCGCCTGGGTACACGAAGTCGCGCTGGAAGTCGATCATCACCAGCGCTGTCTTCTTGGGGTCGAACTCGAAATCGTAGGGTTCCGCCTTCATGCGCAGCATGACTTGAACTGGACCTCCTTCAACTGCCCGATGGACTGATCGATGCGAATGCGGCGTCGGCGACGATGCGCGTCCCCGATGTGCCCGCGAATGCCTGCTCCAGGTTGGCCGGCGAGGTGATGAGCACCTCGGACCCCCCACGCTCCAGGAAGGTGATCGCCGCCTCGACCTTGGGACCCATGCTCCCCTTCGGGAACTCGCCCTCTGCCAGGTAGCGGCGCGCTTCGGTGACGGAGAGCCGGTCCAGGAAGCGCTGGTCCGGCTGCCGGAAATGAACGGCCACCCGCTCGACCCCCGTCGACAGGACCAGGAGCGGGATCCCCAGGCTGCTCGCCAGCAGTGCCGAGGCCAGGTCCTTGTCGATCACCGCCTCGACGCCCTGATAGCCGGCCTCCCCCGCCTCCACGACCGGGATCCCGCCGCCGCCTGCGGCGATCACCACGAATCCGGTCGAGACGAGGGTCCTGATCTGCTCCGCCTCCACGATCCTCAAGGGGTGCGGCGATGGCACGATGCGCCGGTAGCCGCGGCCGGAGTCCTCGACCATCGCCCAGCCCTCGTCGCGGCGCTTGGCGTCTGCCTCCTCGGGGCTGTAGGCGGGGCCGATCGGCTTGGTCGGCTCGCCGAAGGCGGGGTCGCTGGGGTCGACCACCACGTGGGTCAGGATGCAGGCCACCGTGTCGCGCACGCCGCGCCGGCCGAGCTCGTTGAGGAGCGCGTTGCCCAGGATGTGCCCGATCCCGCCCTGCGAGTCGGCGACGCTCATGTCGAGTGACAGGCGTGGGATCCCGGAGGACTCACCGATCAGCTCGGAGCGGAGCAGGATGAAGCCGACCTGGG
Organism: Candidatus Limnocylindria bacterium; assembly: GCA_036004845.1. GTDB lineage: Bacteria > Chloroflexota > Limnocylindria > QHBO01 > QHBO01 > CF-167. The sequence continues at coordinate 13,778 of DASYRA010000060.1, read as the reverse complement.
GGCCGTTGCCGTGGGTGACCACCACGCGCCACCCGTCGGCGACCAGCGCGGCGATGTGGCTGGCCGTCTCGGTCGCGTTCGCGAACTGCTCGGCGATCGAGCCCTTCTGCCCGTCCAGGATGAGGGCGTTCCCGCCGATGGCGATCACCGCGCTGCGCTCCATCATGCCGCTCCCGCGACCTGCAGCTGCGCGGCGAGGCCGCGGAGCGCATCGGCGAAGCAGCTCAGGGGCGCGCGAGCGATGCCCGCGCCGATCTGTCCCACGCCGGGCAGCCTGTGCGCGATTCCGGTGTTGATGACGGGCTGGACGCCGCTCTCGACCACGCGCCGGGCGTCGATCCCGGTCGGCGACCCGGCAAAGCCAAGCGGCGGCAGGGCGAAGGCCGGGTTGCGCTCGAGGGTAATCCGGTACATCTCGCGGGTGTAGTTGAGGGCATCGGCAGCCGTCCCGCCCACGAAGCGGACGATCGCCGGCGCGGCGGCCATGGCGAAGCCACCGATCCCGCAGGTCTCGGTGATGGCACTGTCGCCGAGGTCCGGGTTCGCGTCCTCGGGGCCGTAGCCGGGGAAGTAGAGGCCGTCCGGGACGCCGACCGGGGCGGTGAACCACGCTTCGCCGGTGCCCGAGAGGCGGACGCCGAAGTCCACGCCGTTGCGGCTCATCGCGGTCACCACCGTCGAACCGGGGACGCCGTGCGCAGCATCCAGGGACGCCTTGCAGGCGGCCATCGAGAGGTTCAGGAAGAAGTGGTCGTTGCCACGCAGGAAATCCAGCGCCGCAGCCGCATCCGCTTCGCCGGCGGTACGCACCAGGGTCGGCGCGATGCTCCGCACGAAGAGCGAGGTGGCGGCGACGTTGCGGTTGTGGCCCTCGTCGCCCATCTGGAGCGCCTGGGCGGTGATGCTCTTGAGGTCGATCGGGCCCGTCGCGGCAAGGGTCCGACTCAGGGTGGGACCGAACAGATCGCGGAACCAGCGCAGCCGCTCGAGCACCGAGTCGTCGTACGCGCCGAAGCGGAGGACCTTGCCGAGGCCCTCGTTGAGCGTTGCGAAGGAGCGGTTCCCCGCCGCCGTGTTCTCGACCACCACCACCGGCATCGAGGGCGACACGACCCCGGCCATCGGCCCCACCGCGCCGTGGTGATGGCAGGCGTCGAAGCCGATCGCGCCGCTCTGCGCCAGGCCCTCCGCTTCTTCGGGAGTCGAGGCCCAGCCCTCGAAGAGCGCGGCCCCGATGACCGCGCCGCGCATGGGCCCGCACATCCGGTCCCAGGAGATCGGTGGCCCGGAGTGGAGCAGCATGCGGCCCGTCAGCCCGGCGATGGCGGCTCCCGCCGGCTGGATGTCGACCAGGAACGGGCTCGCCCCGAGGAGGCGATCCAGGGCTGTCCGGTTGGCCGCGGCGACCCGTGCGCCGACTGCGTCGTCCGGGTCGTCCTCGAGCCGGGCGATCAGCATGCCGAGCTGCGCATCGGCTTCGGCGGGTGGCCGCCAGTCGAGGTTGAGCACCGTGGCGCCGGAGGCGGCGATCGGCTCGGCGAAGCCCGCCAGACCGATGTTGAGGGCCTGGACGCCGTTCGGAAGCATCAGGCGGGGACCTCGCGCATGGCGGTCTGCTGCACGACGAGACCCGCCAGCCGTGCCGCGCGCGCGTTGCTGGCAGCGAGGTGGACGCCGGCATCGGAGAGGATGGCGCGCTGAGCCGCGAGGCCCTGCGGATCGTTCGGGGTGCCGCACACCGAGGCGACCACGGCCAGGGCTCGGCCGTTTGCGAGTGCGGCCGCATTGGCAGCGTCGATCGCGGGAATCAGCGCGCCGCCTGGATCGGGATGCGAGGCGTAGCCGAGCACGATGTCGAGCAGGATCACGGCGACCTGCCGGTCGTGGCCGGCCTCCTCGATCTTCTCGCTGCGCAGGCGCGGATCGATCATCGGGTGCGGTCGGCCGACGGTGTACTCATCGTCGCCCAGGTCAGTGATGTGCTGCTGCTCGGCGACCTCGGCACCCAGGAGGCCCTTCAGCACCACCTTCGCCTCGCTTGCCAGCGACCCGCCGGAATAGAGGCCCGCGATCCCCTGCCCTGGCTGCAAGCCGGAGGCCAGCGCGGCGGGGTTGGTCGAGTCGTCGTCGAGCGGCGCTGGCTCGCTGCCAAGGCTCAGGCGCGCGGCCGTCTGCGCGGCCTCCTCGAAGGTCGTTGCCGGGTGCGCCCCCGCCGCGCGAATCGCCTCGGCATCGCCGCCGAGGAAGTTGACGACCACCGGCTTCGAGGCGGCGGAGGCCGCCGCCAGCACCTTCGCCGCCACCGTTGGCGCGGGGGGCTTGGAGATCAGCACCACCACGTCCGTGCCGTCATCGGCGAGCAGGCGCTCCAGACCCGCCAGCATCATCAGGCCCCCCACCTCCTCATGCAGGTCGCGCCCGCCCACCCCGACCGCCTGCGAAACGCCGGCCCCAAATGCGTCCAGCAGGCAGGTGACCTGCTGCAGGCCGGTGCCGCTCGCACCGACCAGACCGACGCTTCCGCCTCGCACCGCGTTGGCGAAGCCGAGGGGAACGCCGTCCAGGATGGCTGTCCCACAGTCGGGACCCATGACCAGCAGGCCCTTCCGCGCGCCAAGCTGCTTCAGCTCGATCTCGTCCTCGATCGGAACGTTGTCGCTGAAGAGGAAGACGTGGAGCCCGCGCTTCAGGGCTTTGAGGGCCTCGGCGGCCGCGTAGGCGCCCGGGGTCGAGATCAGGACGAGATTCGCCTCAGGCAGCTCTGCGACGGCTTCTGCGATGGTGGTCGGGGCGAAGCGCTGCCCCTCACCCGCCGCCTCGGCCGCGGCGCCGCGCATCAAGGTCGCGGCCCGCTCGAAGGCCGCCTCCGCGGCAGCGTCGTCGTTGGCAGCGAGGGCAACCACCATGTCGTTCGGCCCAGCCGCCGGGTCGAGACCCTTGCCAAGGCCCGCCTCCGCCACGATCACGAGGTTCGCCGGGGTGCACATCACCAGGCCGGCGCGGATGACCCCCGGCAGGCGCTCGATCTCGGAGGCGATGCGCATCAGCTCCACCGAGTCTCGATAGGCGTTGCGGAAGACCTGCTGACGAACGACGCTCACGCGGCCACGTCGCTTTCTGCAGCGCAGGCGTGGAGCCGCTTCACCAGGCCGGGGGCGTCTGCCTGGATCCCGACCAACAGGCCGACCAGCAGGTCGACGCCCGACGACGCGCCCCAGGCGAGTGCCGTGCTCACCGCGCTCGGCAGTTCGGCATCAGGCCCGCTGAGGATGGCGAGGGCCGTGGCATGCACGCGCTCGGAGAACTCGAGGCGGCCCGCGTGGACCAGGTAGCTCTCGGCGACGGAGGTCGTCAAACCCGGCGCTTCACTGGCAACGCCGGCCGCAAACGGTCCCGCAAGGTGATGGTCAGTCACGGCCAGGCCGGCCGCAAGACCGACCAGCAGGTCGTCACCGGACGGCGTCGCCCCGGGACCCAGGCCGATCAGGGGAATGGCCGCCGAGATCGCGTGTTCGGGCCTCCCCTCGCGAATGGCATCAACGACGCCGGCGAGCGATCGCGCAGCAGCTCGCCCGAGCGATCCGACACTCGCACGCTGATCGGCGATCCCCGCCAGCAACGGTCCCAGCCCGACTGGCGGCGCCTGGTCCGCGGCGAGCTTGAGAGCGCGCTCGGCGCGCTCGGTTCGCCGGGCCACCGTCAGCCCTCGCAACACCGGCATCGCCGGTGACCAGCTCGCGGCCCCGGCAAGGATGACGATGGTCGAGGCTCCCGGCACCCGCAGCGCGGTGCCATCGCCCTGCACCCGCATGCCAAGGACGAGGCCGATCTGGTCGAGGGCGATCGGTGGATCGACCAGGATCCCGTTCGGGAGACCGCCCATCGACTCATGCGCGACGGTGAGAAGTCGGTCGCCCCAGCTGATGTTCACGGCGGAGCGATGGATCCCCTGGACGGTCCCAGCACCGCCCGGCACGCGCAGGTCGCGCTCGATGGCCTGACTGATCCGGGTTGCGGCGAATCGTCGCAGCGGGAACGCGCCTGCCGCGGTCTGGGTCGTTGGCTGGGGACCCTTCATCGGAGGCCAATGCTAGGGTGACCGCTCGACCCAGTCATTGGCAATCTCTGCCACTCACCGGCTAATCCGATGTGCGAACATGACAGGGATGACCGACTCGTCCATCTCCCTCAGTCGGGCGCTCGACCTGCCGCCGCTGAAGCACGCCCGGGTCCTCGCCGGCCAGGCCGGACTCGAGCGCCGCGTGCGAAACGTCAATGTCATGGAGGTCCCGGACATCCTCCCGTGGGTGCAGCCCGACGAGCTGCTGCTGACGACCGCGTATCCCCTGCGCGACGACCGCGCCGCCCTGGGAACGCTGGTTCCGGAGCTGGCCGCCAAGGGGCTCGCCGGCATCGCCGTCAAGCCCGACCGCTATCTCGACGAGATCCCGCCCGCGATGCTCGCCGCCGCCGAGGCGTGCGGCTTCCCGCTGATCGAGCTGCCCCCGGAAAGCAGCTTCAACGACATCATCAGCGCGGTCCTGAGCGTGATCCTGAACGAGCAGTCGCTGCGCCTCCAGCGCGCCGCCGAGATCCACGACCGCTTCACTCGAATCGTGCTCGGAGGGGGCGGCCTGCGCGAGATCGCGATGACCCTGGCGGAGCTGGTCGAGCGACAGGTGCTGATCGTGGATCAGCACGGTGAGGTGCTCACGGGCTCGGGGGAGGTGACCATCGAACGGCTCCCCGACGACGTGGCGATGCCAGCCAGCGGGGACGGCGCGCAGGCCGGGCGCTGGGTATCGGTCCAGGTGGCCGGCGCGGCCGCCACCATGCAGCCGATCATGGTTGATGGCGAGCCCTACGGCGCCGTCGTGACTCTGGGCGACACCGATTCGATGAGCACCGACGACCTCGAGGCCCTCCAGTTCGCGTCCACGGTGGCTGCCCTGCGGCAGGTGCAGGCTCGCGCCGTCGTCGAGGACGACCGTCGCTTCCAGGCCGTCTGCCTCGAAGAGCTGGTGAGCGGCCACCTCACCGATCGCAGCGTCCTGTCCGAGCGGGCGGCAGCGTTCGGTTGGGACCTCTCGCTCCCGCGCGCGGTGCTCCTTGCGCAGGCCGAATCATCGAGCGGGGGCGACGCGGACACCGTGCGCTCCCTCGCCGACGCCGCCCGGGCGGCCCTCGGCGGGTCGGCGATCGTCTGGGAGCGAAGCACCCAGGCCGCCGCGCTGCTCGCGCCGCGAGGCGCGGACCCCGCCACCCTTGAGGAGGCCGCAGCCGGCATGCGACGAGAGGCCGCGCGGCGCCTGCCCACGACACCGGTGAGCATCGGGATCGGCCGCGTGCGAGACGATCCGCTCGAGCTTCGCGAGAGCCACGCCGAGGCTCGCCGCGCGCTGGAGGTCGGTCGTTGGCGGAGCCCCGGCCAGGTGGTCATCTTCGAGCGGATGGGCCTCGACCGATTGCTCGCGAGCGTCTCCGACCTGGAGCTGTCCGCGTTCCGCGACACGATGATCGAGCCACTGGCTGCATACGATCGGGCCCATCGGTCGAACCTGGTCGACACCCTCGAGGCGTACGTCGCGACCCGCAACGCGGCCGAGGCGGCGCGGCGCCTGTACGTGCACTACAACACGGTGCGCAGTCGGCTGGCGCGAATCGAGGAGCTGATCGGCCCGTTCCTGTCCGACGCCGAGCGCCTGACCGGCCTGGCCGTGGCCCTGCACATCCATCGGCGCGGGCATTAGCTGGCGCCCCGTCGCTATACTGTCCCAAACCCTTTAAGGACGGTCCTGAGAGGCCGCCAAGGAGCGATCGGATGCTTGACGTCGCCAACGGCCACACCACCCGCCATCGGTCCACCACCGGTGGCGTCGTCGTGTCCTGGCCCGATTCCGACGCGCCGGCAGCCACCGGCTGGCCGCACCGCCACCTGCTCGACGTGGATCAGCTCACCCGTGACGAGCTGGAGGGCTGCCTGGATCTGGCCGTGGAGATGCGCGAGCGCCGCCTGCGCCGTGAGACGCTCGACCTGCTGCGGGGCGAGGTCGTGGGACTGGCCTTCTGCGAGCCGTCGACCCGGACGCGCGTCAGCTTCGAGCTGGCCGCCGAGGCGCTCGGCGCGCAGGTGGTGGAGCTGCCGATCGACGTGAGCAGCGTCACGAAGGGCGAGTCGCTGGTCGACACGCTACGGACGCTCGAGCGCACCGGCGTCACGACCGTCATCCTTCGCCATTCGATGAGCGGCGCCCCGTATCTTGCGGCCCGCAGCGTCCCGGTCCGCATCGTGAACGCCGGGGACGGGTCCCACGCGCACCCGACCCAGGCGCTGCTCGACGCGCTGACCCTGCGCGACGCGCTGGGTTCGCTCGACGGCAGGAAGATCGCGATCGTGGGAGACATCGGCCATTCGCGGGTAGCCCGTTCGAATCTGCATGCACTGACGTCGCTGGGTGCAACGATCTGGCTGGCCGGGCCACCGGCCTGGGTGCGAGGCTTCGAAGCCTGGCCGGGTGTGCATGTTGCCGACCGCCTGGAGGACGCCCTGGCCGATGCCGACGCCGTCATGACGCTTCGCATCCAGCTCGAGCGCGAGGCCGGCGGCGGCGTCCCCTCGCTGCGGGAGTACACCGCTCGCTGGGGCCTCGATGCGGACCGCCTGGCGGTCGCTCAGACCGGCGCGCCGGTCCTGCACCCCGGCCCCACCAACGAGGGCGTCGAGATCACTGCCGACCTGGCCGCCAGTGAGCGGAGCCTGATCGGTACCCAGGTGGTCAATGGGGTCGCGATGCGGATGGCGGTGCTGGCGCTCCTCGCGCAATGAGCTCGTTCGGGTCGCTCGACGACCCGGCTGCGACCTTCGTGCTCGCCGGGGCCCGCATCGTCGATCCCTCGACCGACGAGGACGCGATCCGGGACCTGGCGGTCGTCGACGGACAGCTCGTCGAGCCGGCCACGGCTCCCGCCGACGCGGCGCGCTTCGAGGGGCGTGGCCTGGTGGTCGGGGCCGGACTCTGCGACCTGCACGTGCACCTTCGTGAACCGGGGATGGAACGCGCCGAGACCATCGAGAGCGGCGCGCGAGCGGCGGCTCACGGCGGCTTCACCACCGTCTGCGCCATGCCGAACACGGATCCGCCCCTTGATGAGCCCGCACGGGTCGCCATGGTCCTCGACCGGGCGCGCAACCGCGCCTGTCGTGTGCGGGTCATCGCGGCCGCGACACGGGGACGCGAGGGTGAGCGCATCACCGAGGTCGGCGAGCTGGCCGGGATGGGGATCGCGGGCGTCAGCGACGACGGCTCGGTGGTGGCATCGGCTCGGGTGGCGCGTGGGCTCCTGGCCTACCTCGCGCCGTTGGGACTGCCGCTGATCGAGCACGCCGAGGACCCGGCTCTCTCCGCTGGATCCGTGATGCGCGCCGGCGAGACCGCCACGCGCCTGGGGCTGGCCGGCTGGCCCCCCAGCGCCGAGCTGTCGATGGTGGAGCGCGACATCGCCCTAGCCCAGGAGACGGGTGGCTGGGTGCACATCACGCACCTCTCGACCGCGGGCGGGTTGGATGCGATTCGACGGGCCAAGCAAGGCGGCATCCGGGTCACCTGCGACGTCACCCCGCACCACCTCGCCCTGACCGATGCCTGGGTTGCCGGCTGGCGCGGCTTCGCCTGGGACGAGCCGACCGGCGTCGCCGCGGATCCGTTCGGGGCACCGCTGGACGCGCTGCTGGCCTACGACCCGGCCTGCCGGGTCAACCCCCCACTCGCGTCTCGCGCCGACGCGCTGGCCCTCCTGGCGGGGGTGGCGGACGGCACGATCGACGCCATCGCCACCGATCACGCCCCGCATCCGCGGGAGCGGAAGGGGGTGGAGTTCGGCGCGGCCGCACCCGGCATGATCGGACTCGAAACCGCCCTCTCCCTGGGCCTGGCCGCGGTGGAGGCAGGGCGACTGCAGCTCCCGCGCTTGCTCGAAGCACTCGCCACGCGCCCGGCCAAGCTCATCGGGGAAGTCCGAACCCTGCAACCAGGATCGGTCGCCGACCTGGTCGTCTTCGATCCGGCGGCCCGCTGGCGGGTCGAGGCATCCGGCCTGGCGTCGGCATCATCCAACACGCCGCTGCTCGGAATGGAGCTGCCGGGAGTGGTGCGGATGACCGTGGCGGGCGGGCGAATCACCTACCGCGAGGGCCTCGGAGCCGGCGGCTGAGGTCCGTCGAGCCCCCAGCGACCTGAGGCCGGATGTGGGACCATGCGCACCGCCCACCCCGCAGCGAGCGATGGATGTCGATCCGCACGAACGAGGAACTCGATCCGAATGAAGGGCCAGGCTTCGGGTGCTTCGTATGGCAGGCGATCCTGTTCGCCGGCCTCCTGTTCCTCATCCCGGTCGGCCTCTTCACCTTCAACTGGCCGGTCTGGGTGCTGGTGGTGCTCCTCCTCATCGACATGGTCCTGCTCTTCTTCGTGAGCATGACGAGCGTCTTCCTGCTTCGCGTCTTCTTCGCCGACCGACGCCGTGGGCGCGGCCGGACCCTCGGAGCCGGCCGCCCGCCGACGCGAGTCATCAGCAGCGGCGACCCTTCGGCCGCCGGCGCCGATGAGCCCACCAGCGAGGGGGAGGCGGAGTAGTGCCCCTGATGGTCACCTTCTTCAACGTGCGCAAGGGCCGAGACGCCCTCTTCAAGCGCGGGATGCGCCACTTCTTCCCGAGGACGATGAAGCGCTACGAAGCTGAGTACGGGATCCGCTTCATCGGCTGGTTCAACATCACCGAGGGGTCAGAGTGGAACAACGTGCTGATCCTCGACCTGCCGACGTACGCCGTCCTCGACCGGCTCTATGCCGATCCATCGGCCCGCGGGCTCGGCCACCGCGTCGCCGAGTCGATCTTCGACAAGAAGCACATCATCTTCCTGCGCGAGCGGATGGGCCCCGACCTGGTCTTCAAGCCATGAGCGCGCCACGCATCGCCGCCCTCCGCGAGCTGGCCGGCGAGGCCGAGCTCGAGCGGCGGGACTTCGTCTACGAGGCGACCGAGCAGCTGCGCCGCTTTCTGGACGCCAACCGCGAGCGGCTGCGCGAGATCGGTCCGATCAAGCTGGTGGACGACGAGCAGGACTATCTCGTCTTCGACCCGGTCGACGAGGTGTGGACCACGCGCCTCACCTACCAGGACCCCGCCGACAGCGAGTGGTATGACGAGGAGCAGACGGTCGAGGCGGTGAGCGAGGTGGTCGAGCTCTACAACCTGGCCGACATCCTCTCGTGGTTCGTCGATGCGGCACGCGACCCCACCAACCACCTGATGGCGGCCGACAAGCTGGCCGCACACGAAGAGGTTGCCGAGGAACCGCACGACGAGGACTGGCAGTCCGGACTCCCGACGACGCAGCAGGAGACCATCGCCGCCCAGCGCCTCTGGCAGCTGGCCGATGCGTATCGGACCCAGATCGGCGACCAGCAGAAGCAGGTCCTGCGCGAATTCACCGCCAACGCGGAGGAGGTGCTGGCCCGCACCGGTGACCTGGTCCTCCTCGACGAGGAGAACGACACGCTGCTCCTGCGCTCGGACGGCCGCTTCGAGACGAGCCTCGACCTGTCCGACATGCCGAACGGGACGGCCCTCAACGACGAGCCGCACCGCGTCGGCCTGACGGTCACCGACCCACGCACGGTCGCCGAGGTGTACGACCCGACCGACGTGCTGCAATGGGTCACCGATGCCCTCACCGAGCGCTATCCGGCGGTCGATTTCACCGCCGTCTACGAGTAGGCCGGTGGAGCCCCTGCCGGTCGCCACCAGGTTGCACGCGCTGCCGGAGGGCCCTGCCCTGGCCGATGCGAGCGTCGAGGAGCTGTTCGAGGCCGCCGGAGCCTTCCGCCGCGGCCACTTCCTGCTGAAGAGCGGCCGTCACTCGGACCGCTACCTCGAGAAGTTCGCGGTGCTGCAGTACCCCGCCCTCGCGGTGGAGATCGGCCGGCGGCTGGCCGCCTCCGTGATCGACCGCGACCCGACCCTGGTGGTCGGGCCGACCACCGGCGGGGCGCTGCTCGCCGCCGAGACGGCGCGTCAGCTGGAGGCCGCCCTCGGTCGCACGGTTCGCGGTGTCTTCGCCGAGCCGATGGAACGTGGTGCGCGTGCGCTGCGCCGCGGGTGGCCGGTCGCAGCGACAGAGCGCGTCGTCCTGGTCGACGACATCCTGACCACCGGCGCCTCGCTGGTCGAAACGGTCAGCGCGGTGAGCAGGGCCGGGGCGGTACCCCTGGTGGCGAGCGTGATCGTCGACCGCTCCACCGGACCAGTCGAGATCGGCTGTCCGATCCTGTCGCTGGGCCGGATCGAGATCGCCTCGTGGACCGCCGCCGAGTGCCCAGCCTGCGAAGCGGGCGAGCCGATCGTCAAGCCGGGGAGCAGCGCCGCTAGCTGACGCCGGGCTCCTGCCAGTTGACCTGCGTCAGGCGGGCCGGAGGATATTCCCCGTCCAGCGGCACGATCCCCATCTCCGCCTCCAGCGGTATGCCGATCGGCGCTACGAAATAGCGGCCTGCCAGCCGCCGCGCTTCGGGGTCCAGCGCGAAACCCGCCTTGGCCCGGTGGAAGGTGACGGTCAGGTCGGCTGCGACGACCGGATCCGAGCGGGTGCCGTCGGTCAGGTCGATGCGGGTGGGCGTATCGATGGCCAGCACCCGGCATGGGCGCCCCGCGGCTCGGGCGTGGGTGACGATCGCGTTCAGGAGGTCCACCGCCGTCGAGATCGGTTCGCGCAGCGGGCCTGCCGCCCCGCTGCCCAGCAGCGCGTCAACCAGCAGGCTGGCCGGCGAGAGTCGCGCTCGCAGCTGGAGCAGCAGCTCCGGGCTGGGTGCCACGAAGAGGGACAGCGAGCCGCTCGACGCCATCGCCTGCAGCACCGCCCAGTTGTGCGCGGCCGCCACCCCGCCGATCCGGGCAGGGTCGCCGACCAGCACCGCAGTCACCGATCGCCCCGCGGTGGCCAGGCGCCGAGCCGCTACGAAGCCATCCCCTCCGTTGTTGCCGGGCCCGCACATGACGACGGTGAGGAGGGCCGGCGCCAGCGGCCCTCCCGGCCCCGCCACCGGCTCGGCCATCGTCGCCAGCTCGGCCAGGGCCAGCTCGGTGACGGCCGCCCCGGCGCTCTCCATCAGGGCATCGGGTGCGAGGCCAAGGCCCTGCGCCGCCTCGTCGATGCGTGACATCTCGTCCCCGCCGATGAGGACCGTCACCTCGCGTGCCGGCCGCTCGGCCGGATCGGTCATGGGAGGGTCTTCAGATACTCAACCACGGTGGCGATCTCTTCGGCAGTCAGGTTGGTGGGCGGGCCGCCGAAAACTGGCATGCCGCCGCGGTCGAGGTCGGCCACCGCCGGATCGGTCCCCGCGATCCAGAGGTTTGCCCAGTCATCGGGGTGGTCGGTGCCGAGCTGCTGCAGGTTCTCGCTGGTCGGGCCGTCCTTCACGCCGTGCAGGCTCGGGAAGGGCCCCTGTCCCGCCAGGTCCGGCCCGTGGCAGTTCTGGCATCCTGCCGCCTTGATGATGGAGACGGCATTCAAACCCCCACCGGACGGCGACGGCCCTCCACCAATCGGCGGGTTGGAGCCGTTGAGGTTGGTGGCGAAGAAGGCGGCGCCGGCCAGGAGCATGACGCCGGTCATGGCCAGAGCCCAGCGCGGGACGCCTCGCTCGCGCGACTCGATGGGTGTGTGGATGGTCATCGGCTCACTTCGCCGCCGGCGCGGCAGCCGACTCGAGGACGGCATAGTCGGCGCGACGTCCGCTGGTGTACATCAGGAAGACGTTCAGCGTCACGACCGCTGCCGCCAGGGCGCTCAGGCCAATCCCGGCGCCGAGCACGAGCCGGAACCAGACGACCAGCCCGTCGATCTCTTCGGGCGGGGCCGACTGGGCCAGCAGCGAGCCGTGCGCCACCCCGCCGATGATGAGCGCCAGACCAGCGAGCGCGGCACCGGCAAAGGCGGCCCACAGCGTCGCCTCGGCGAGCAGCGTGCCTCCCCAGGCACGTCGCAACAGGCGTGGGAAGGCGTGGTCGGCCAGCGCCAGGAAGGCGAGGGTAGCTGTTCCCAAGAGGGCGAAGAGCTGCACCCCCACGCCCCACTCGGTCTGGCCGACGAGCGCCTGCACCGAGCCGAGTGAGCCGATCGCCTCCAGCAGCGCCGTGGCCGCGAGGAAGGTGAGTGCCACAACCGCGAAAGGCACCGTGCCGGGCGACAGGAGCAGCGTCCATCGTCCGCGAAGGCTGAGCAGCAGGTTCGCGACCACGAAGAAAGCCGGGACCACCAGCAGGAACGTTGCCACGTTGCCGATCTGCGTGATCGCGAATGGGACCGACACGTCGACGAGCGCAGCCCACGGCGCCAGCGCGCCCAACCCGAGCCAGAGGAGCCAACCGAGCATGGCGAGGCCCGAGGAGTAGAGCGGGTTGCCGGCGGCGCGCGGGATGACGTAGTAGAGCGTGCCGATGGCGATCCCGCTCAGGCACAGCGTCTCCAGCGCGCGTCCGTAGAAGGCGGTCGTGAGCTTCGCAGCGACCTCCGACAGGGTGACGAGCGGGCTGAAGCTGGCGACGGTTGCCAGGCTGTACAGCCCCAACAGCGCAAGCAGGGCTACGCCGAAGTACCAGATGCTGACGTACGGCAGCCGGCTCGGCGACGCCATGACGGTTCGCCAGAAGGAGGCATTGGCGAGGAGCAGCGCGAGCAGCAGGACCCCGTCCACCGGCACCGGGAACTCGGTGAGCGCCCCCGAAGCCGTCACCTGCGGCACGTACAGCGCGGCCAGGCCGGCCAGCAGCCCGATGTTCCAGAGTGCCGCTGCCCCGGACGCCGTCGCCTCGCCGACGAGGCGCCTTCCGAGCAGCCGAGGGGTGATGAAGAAGATGGCCCCCAGGCCGGCGTTGCCGAGCCAGCCGTAGACAAGCGAGTTCCAGAAGCCGGAGGCCGTGGTCGCGGGGCTCATCTCGAACGTCAGCACCCCGCTGAAGGTGGGCATCTCCAGGCGCAGGGTGAGCTGGTCGGGGAGGACCTGATAGGCCACCCACAACAGGCCGATGCCGGCGGCGACCAGGAACCAGACCAGCGCGGCCACCAGGAATGCCGTAGCAGCGTTGTCGGGCTCGTTGGGGAGGATGGGGCGACGGACCTTCGGTGGCTGGTCGTAGGGTCGGAGCTTCTTGGGGTTCACGGCCATCGGCGTGCGCAGCCTCGCATCGATCGGGACGGGTCGCGGCGGGGCGAACCCGGCGGCATTGTAGCCGACGCCACTCGTTGGGCACGAAGTTTGACCGATCCGCGCCGTGGCCCTAGCATGCCCGGCGCGGGGTGGAGCAGTGGTAGCTCGTCGGGCTCATAACCCGAAGGTCGTCGGTTCGAATCCGTCCCCCGCAACCACAGACCCCCAGATACGAACGCCGCCTCCCGCCAGGCGGCGTTCGCCTTTCCCACCGCTTCCCTAGCGCCTGGCCGCCTTTTCGCGCGCCCTGGCATTCGCCTTGCCGATGGAGCGCACGGTCAAGAGGAAGACGATGGCGACCAGCATCCCCAGCGTGGCGATGCGCGTGGCATCGATCGCCGGCTCCCACTCGACCTCGCCGTTGCGGATGATCCAGGCGCCGGCGGGCTTGGCAGTGATGCCGAAGCCGCCACCACCGTTGTTCTCGCTGTCGGCGCCGCCGCCACCGCCGCCGGACACCTTGGCGGCGGGGATCACGAGCACCCCGTCGCGCTCGATCGGGTCGCCGTA
>DASYRA010000059.1:0-9549 GCA_036004845.1 Candidatus Limnocylindria bacterium | reverse complement strand
CTGGTGGTGGCCGGCCGCTGAGGTCAATTCGAGGCCGCCTGACGGCCTCGCCGACCTTTGACACCGCTCGGCGCCGGGCCTACAATCCGGCGACGCCGGACCGATCCCAGTCAGGGACCGCCGTCGCCCACCTGGCCCAGGGCCAGCTTCAGGAACGCCACGCGAAAGCGGATGGCGGGACCTGGAGCATTTTTTGTTAGTGGATGACCATGAACAACAAGCCCGTCTATCTCACCGCCGAGGGGCTCGCCAAGCTCAAGGCGGAGCTGGAGCACCTGATCACCGTCGAACGGCCGCGCGTCGCCGCGCGGATCCACGACGCGAAGCTCGATGGCGACATCACCGAGAACGCCGAATACGAGGACGCCAAGCAGGAGCAGTCGTTCCTGGAGGGTCGAATCGGCACGCTCGAGGGGCAGCTCAAGAACGCCGAGGTGATCGAGAAGACGAATGGCGACCGGGTCGGGATCGGCTCGAAGGTGGTCATTCGCGGCGAGGACGGCCAGGAGACGTTCACCATCGTCGGCTCGGCCGAGGCCGCGCCGCGCGAGGGTCGGATCAGCAATGAGTCGCCGGTCGGCGCCGCCCTGATGGGCCACAAGAAGGGCGATACGGTCGTCGTCGAGGCTCCGGCCGGAGAAGTCACCTTCACGGTCGTCAGCATCCACTAGCCGCCCACGACGTGTTCTGGGCCGACGAGCTGGCGGCGCGCCTCACCGGGCCGCAGGTCGTCAACGACTCGAAAACACCCTCCGGCACCATCCACGTCGGGAGCCTGCGCGGGCCGGTGATCCTCGACGTGATCGTGCGCGCGCTGAGAGCCCGACAGCTGCCGACCACCCTCCTGTACGGGATCGACGACCTCGACCCGATGGATGCGCAGGCGATGCTCACCCGCGATGCCAGCGAGCGCTGGATGGGCGCACCCCTCGCCCACGTCCCCGATCCGGTCGGGGATTGCCATGCGTCATACGCCCGCCACTTCGCGGCCCTCTTCATCGACACCTTCAGCGGGCTCGGCATCCACCCAGATCGCTACTACTGGATGAGCGAGATCTACGCCACCGGGCAGGTCGACCCGTTCATCCGCACCGCCCTCGATCGGGCGGAGGTGGTGCGCGACATCTATCGCCGCGTCAGCCGCGTCGAGCGGCCGCCCGGCTGGCTGCCGGTGCACGTCATCTGCCCCACCTGCGGCAAGGTCGGGACCACCCTGGCCCGCGGCTGGGACGGCGAGACGGTCGCCTTCGAGTGCCTGCCGGACCTTGTGACCTGGGCGAGCGGATGCTCGAGCAGCGGCCGCGTCGCCCCGTTCGGGGGTGCCGCCAAGCTGCCGTGGAACCTGGAGTGGGCGGTCCAGTGGAGCATCTTCGGCGTCACCATCGAGCCGTGCGGCAAGGACCTGGCCACCGCCGGAGGCTCCCGCGACCGGTCGGACGCGATCGCGCGCGAGGTCTTCGACCGTGAGCCGCCCCTCAACCTGCCCTACGAGTTCCTGAACATCGGCGGACGGAAGATGAGCAGCAGCCAGGGGCGGGGAGCGGCCGCGCACGAGATTGCCGAGGTGGTTCCGCCCGAGCAGCTGCGGCTGCTGATGGTTCGCCCGCGCCCGAACCACGCCATCGACTTCGACCCCGACGGGACCGATGCCATCCCGCGCCTTTTCGACGAATCGGACCGGATCGCCGCCGCCAGCGCCGGGATCGAGGTGAAGGGCGACCTTCCGCCCGACCACGACCGGGTCTTCGCCGCCTCCCTGGTCGATCCGGATGCCGACCTCATCGCGGCCGGAGCGGCCTACCGGCCGCCATTCGCGCACCTCGCCCTGCTGCTCCAGGTGCCGGGCGTCGACGTTGCCGCCCGGCTCGAGGCGGAGAAGGGGGCCTCGCTCACCGACGGCGAGCGGGAGCTGCTCGGGGAACGCACCCGCGCGGCCCGCGGCTGGCTGGAGACGTACGCGCCAGAACGCGCGCGGATCGAGGTCCGCCGCGACGGACTCCCCTCTGCCGCGGCGCAGCTCGACGCCGACCAACGGCGCGCGCTGGCCGGCCTGGCGGCGACGCTGCCAGCCGGCGGGGCGTGGGACGGCGAGTCGCTGCAGGCGGCCATCTTCGATGCGGCCCGCGTCGCGGGGCTTCCGGCCGGGCGCATCTTCGCGGCGCTCTACCTCGCCTTCCTCGGCCAGCCGAGCGGCCCACGCGCCGGGTGGCTGCTCGCGTCGCTCCCCGCGGACTTCGTCGTCGAGCGACTGCGGGCCGCCTCCGCGCCGGATACGCTCAGCGCATGATCTCGGTCCAGCTGATCCGCGACGATCCCGAGGCGGTGAAGCGCGCGATTGCGCGCAAGGGGGAGCCGACCGAGGCGGTCGACCGCCTCCTCGCTGCGGACGCCCGTCGCCGGCAGCTCGAGGCGGATGCCAACGACCTCCGGGCCGAGCGCAACGCCGGCAATCGCGACCTCGGTGAGCTGATGCGCGACGGGCCCCACGACGAGGCGGAGGAGCTGAAGGCCCGCATGGCTCCGTTGTCGGAGCGGATCGATGCCCTCTCCGCGGAGCTGACGGAGATCGAGGCCGCCATCGATGCCGACCTGCTTCTCATCCCGAACCTGCCCCACGACAGCGTGCCGGACGGCGCGAGCGCGGCCGACAACCCGGTCATCCGCTCCTGGGGAGAGCCTGCCGCGGCGGGCAGCTCGCCGCCGCACTGGGAGATCGGGGAGCGGCTCGGGCTCTTCGACCTCGAGCGTGGCGCGAAGGTCGCCGGGTCGGGCTTCATCCTCTACACCGGCGCCGGCGCGCGCCTGCAGCGCGCCCTCATCGGCCTGATGCTCGAGCTCGCCGAGCGACATGGCTACAAGGAGGTCTGGTCGCCGATCCTCGTGAACGCAGCCTCCGCCCGCGGCACCGGGCAGCTGCCCGACAAGGAGGGGCAGATGTACGTCATCGAGCGCGACGACCTGTATCTGATCCCCACCGCCGAGGTGCCGGTCACGAACCTGTACCGCGACGAGATCCTGCCGGGGGACGACCTGCCCATCTACCACGCCGCCTACACGCCGTGCTTCCGCCGCGAGGCCGGCGCGGCGGGCAAGGACACGCGCGGCCTGCTCCGCGTCCACCAGTTCGACAAGGTCGAGATGGTCAAGTTCGTGCGCCCCGAGACGAGCTGGGACGAGCTCGAGGCGCTCACCCGCAACGCCGAGGAGGTGCTCGAGGCGCTCGAGATTCCGTATCGCACCGTCGAGCGCTGCACCGCCGACCTCGGCTTCGCCCCGGCCAAGGGCTACGACCTGGAGGCGTGGTCGCCCGGGGTCGGGAAGTGGCTGGAGGTCAGCTCGTGCTCCAACTACGCCGACTTCCAGGCGCGGCGCATGAACCTCCGCTTCCGCGCCTCCGCCGACGTTCGGCCGGAGCTGCTGCACACGCTGAACGGCTCGGGGCTGGGGATGAGCCGCACCTACGCCGCGCTCCTCGAGACGCACCTCCAGCCCGATGGCTCGATTCGCCTCCCCGCCGCCATCCAGCCCCACTTCGGCGCGGCCGAGATCCGGTAGCGGACCCGGCGATGCCGCTCTTCATGGACTGGCACGACCTTCCCGGCGCCACGCCCGAGATGCTGGCCCAGTCCCACCTCGCCGACCTGCGGACGCAGGCCAAATACGACGTCCAGTTCATCAGCTACTGGTTCGACCCCGACAGCGGTGAGGGGTTCTGCCTTGCGAATGCGCCCCGGCCGGAGGCGATGCACGGGGTGCATCAGGAGGCACACGGCCTGATCCCGAACAAGATCATCAGCGTCTCCGAGGAGAGCGTCATCCGTTTCCTCGGCAAGATCGTCGAACCCTCGGATCAGTCTCCGGTCACGAGCCCATTTCGAACGATCCTCTTCACGGACCTGGAGGGGTCGACCGCACTGCTCGAGGAGGTCGGCGAGTCCGCGTACTTGACCCACCTCGCCGAGCACGACCTCATCATCAGGCGCGCCCTGCTGACATCTCGTGGGCGCGAGGTGAAGCACACCGGCGATGGGATCATGGCATCGTTCGATGATGTGGCACGGGCGTTAACGGGAGCCCTGGCGATCCAGAGGGGGTTTGCTGCGCGAACCGCGGCGGGCGGGAAGCCCGACCTGCGAGTCCGGATCGGGATGGCCTCCGGTGAGCCGGTCGACCACAACGACGACATCTTCGGCTCGACCGTGCACCTGGCGAGCCGGATCTGCGATGTGGCCGATGTCGGACATCCCCTGGTCTCCAAGCCGCTTCGAGATCTCGGGGTCGAGCGCGGCTTCCGGTTCGACGCCGGGAAGGAGGTCCACCTCAAAGGCTTCCGGGGTTCGACCCCGGTGTTCGAGCTCCTGTCGAGGGCGCGCTAGGCCCTTCCGAGGCGGCGCCTCAGGCCACCAGGGTCGGCAGCTCGTCGCGGAGCTCGACCAGGTCGGGATCCTCCCTGGCGAACTCGGCGAGATCGGGACGCAGCCGGAATGCGTCCCGGAGCAGCGGACGCGCTCGCTCGAGCCGGCCCGCGACGGCATGGGCGCAGGCCAGGTTGTAGAGGCCGGTCCCGCGATCGGCGTCGGGGATGTCGGCGTTGGCCAGGAGTCGCTCCTCGGCCGCGATGAAGGCCGCGAGCCGCGACTCGTCGACGCCGATGCGGGCCTCGACCAGCCAACCGAAGTGGGTGATGGCGTGGAACGGGCCATTCCCGAAGATGCCCGCCACCAGCGGTTGCGAACCGGTCAGCGTCGCCGCCCCGGCCTGCCGGATCTCGGCCTCGAGCCGTGCGCTGACCTCGTCCGCCTCGGCGGTGATCGCCTCCCAGGCCCAGTCGGCACGCGCCGCCTGCAGCTCGGCGTTGATCTCATCGTCCTCGCGGGCATCGGTCGGAAAGGGCTCGCCCATGCGGATCGCACGGATCCGCTCCGCCTGCCGGCCCTTCCAGGCGGTCAGGTGCGCCTGGTGGTCCTTCGGCGACCAGTCTCCGGGGCGCAGCGGTCGATCGCGAAGTGCCGGATCGAGGCCACCGAAGATGTCGCGCTCCGCCTGGCGCATCTCCTGCAGCTGGGCGACAAGGGACGCGATCAGCGGGTCCTCAACGGTGCTGGGCATGCATCCTCCATGTGGTGCGTCAGGATCCTCTTCGTAACATTACGTCCGGCGGGTACTGGGCGAACCTCCGCGACTGCCGTACTCTTGCCACAGCAGGCAGCGCAGTTCGGCTGCACCTCGGAGGAACGTGGTGGGGATCCTCTCGTCGCTGATCGGCAATGCCGCCGAACGCCTGGATCGGCGCTTCTCCTGGCATCGGCTGCCATTTCCCGTCGCCCTCTTCACGCTGATCGGCCTGCGCAATCGGCTCCGAGAGCGAAACCTGTTCGACACGGGGCTGCCGGACCTGCCGCCGGGCAGGTCCCTGGACCCGCGGTTCCTCACGGCGCGGACCGTTGACGGCACCTTCAACGACCTCGAGCATCCGACGATGGGCAGCGTCGGCAGCCGCTTCGGCCGCAACGTGCCCCTGTCGGCGGGGGAGCCGGAGCCGCGTTCGCGGATCCTGCAGCCCAACCCTCGCACCGTCAGCCGAGAGCTCCTGACCCGAGAGCGATTCCTGCCCGCCACGACCCTGAACGTCCTCGCGGCGGCCTGGATCCAGTTCGAGGTGCACGACTGGCTCAGCCATGGGCGGAACGACTTCGAGCACCCCTGGGAGCTGCCTCTCGCCGACGACGACGACTGGCCCGAGCGCCCGATGCGGATCCCCGCCACGCGCAGCGATCCAACGGCCCTTCCGGGGCAGCCGACCACGTTTCTCACCACGGACAGCCACTGGTGGGACGCCTCGCAGGTCTACGGCAGCGTCGAGGCGTTCGCCAGCAAGGAGCGCGCCGGCGTCGACGGCAAGCTGCGCATCGGCGAGGACGGACTGCCGCCTCCCGATCTCGAGGAGGGCCTCGACCTGTCGGACGTCCCGGGCAACTTCTGGATCGGGCTGGGGGTGCTGCACACCCTGTTCATGCTCGAGCACAACGCCATCTGCGATCGGCTGCGCCGCGACTATCCGAGCTGGACCGATGAGCAGGTCTACGACAGGGCGCGCCTCATCAACGCCGCGCTGATGGCGAAGATCCACACCGTCGAGTGGACGCCCGCGGTGATCGCGCATCCCACGACCATCTTCGCCATCCACGGCAACTGGTGGGGCCTGGTGGGGGAGCGGCGCCGATGGCGGCGGGGCCCCCTCTTCAGCGGCAGCGAGCTGCTCTACGGCATCCCCGGCTCGGCGACCGACCACCACGGCGTTCCGTATTCGCTGACCGAGGAGTTCGTGGCCGTCTACCGGATGCACCCGTTGCTGCCCGACGAGTTCGCGTTCCATTCGGTGGACGATGACCGGCTGCTCGAGACGCGCACCTTCCCGGAGGTCGGGGTCGCGCACACTCGCGATCGGTTGAGCGATCTGTCGGTCGCGAACGTGATCTACTCGCTGGGAGTCGCGAACCCCGGCGCCATCACGCTCCACAACTACCCGCGCTTCCTCCAGCACTTCGACCGCGCCGACGGCACGATCCTGGACCTGGCGGCGACCGACATCCTGAGAAACCGCGAGCGCGGCGTGCCGCGCTACAACCAGTTCCGGCGCTTCTTCCGGCTCAAGCCGGCGGCGAGCTTCGAGGAGCTGACCGACAACCCCATCTGGGCCGAGGAGATGCGCCGGGTCTACGACGGGAAGATCGAGGACGTGGACCTCATGGTCGGCATGTATGCCGAGCGCCTGCCGCCCGGCTTCGCCTTCAGCGATACCGCGTTCCGCGTCTTCATCCTGATGGCGTCGCGCCGGCTCAAGAGCGACCGCTTCCTGAGCCGCGACTACACGCCGCGCGTCTACACCCAGGCCGGCATCGACTGGATCAACGAGAACAGCATGGTCAGCATCCTGCGACGCCACTACCCATCGCTGTCGCCGACCTTGAGCCGCGCCTCGAACGCCTTCGCGCCGTGGCCACGGGTCGGGCGGTGAAGGACGCGCCGCGGATCGCGCTCGGACTCATCCGGCTGACCAACGGGCTGGTGGCGCTGCTCGCGCCCGGCTTCCTGGCCGAGCGCCTGGGTCGAGCGGGAGAGCGGTCGGCCGCCCAGTACCTGCTGCGCATGTTCGGGATCCGCACCGTCTTCCTGGGGCTCGACCTGCTCGCGAGCGACGAGGATCGACGACGCCTGGCATTGAGGCGGGCACCGATCATCCACGCCAGCGATGTGATGGCGGTCGTTGTCGCGGGCGCCTCCCGCCAGATCCCCGTCCGGGCCGCCGCCGCCGGATTCGGCATCTCCTGCGTCAACCTCTGGTTGGCCCTGGTCGCCCGCGCGGCCGAGAGGGGCAAGCCGCCCGGCTGAGGTAGGTCCGTCGGAGGGTGGGTCCGTTGTATTGACGAGGCCGGAGCTGGACGAGGTTGACGTAGCCGAGGAAATCGACGCCGGGGTCGTCCCGCATCCGCGGCTCGATCCGAACGGCTAGCGATCAAGCGGACCGGCAACCCCCACGCCACTCGCGCCGGCCGTGCCGTTGGACAGCAAGGCGTCGCGATTCCAGCCAGGCACCTCTTGACATTGGTGTTACTCCAAGGTCTAGGGTTGCATCCCGCGGGGGCAACCTGGGCTCGGGAGGGTGACGTGATCAAGTATCGACTCGAGGAAACCATTCAGCGGCCGGTTGACGAGGTCTTCCGATACCTGGCCGACCCAACGCTCCATTCCAAGTGGTCGCCAGTGAGCGACGTGCAGGTCGTTCCGCCCGGTGAGATCCGGGTCGGCACTACTGTGCGCGAGATGATGAAGATGGGCTCGAAGATGGCGCCGTTCAGCTATCGGGTCACTGAGTACCGCCGTGGTGCCAGCTTCTCCTTCCACGGCATCGAGGGGCCGATGACCTGGGACGGATCGTACGCGGTTGAGCCTGCCGGACCGGGCAGCACGCGAGTCATCGGGCTGGGCTCGGTTGGCCTGAAGGGCTGGCAGCGCCTCCTGGAGCCGTTCATGGGTGGCGAGATCCGGCGCGGTGAGGCCGCCGAGCTCGGCAAGCTCAAGGCTCTGCTCGAGGAGGAGGGGTGACCTCCGCCAGGGGATCAGAGCGGGTCTGTCTGCTGCTCGCGGATCTCTCCGGCTACACCGCTTACCTCGCCAACGCTGAGCCCGATCACGCCCCCGCGATTGCCGGCGACCTGGTCGAGGCCGTCGTCCGTCAGCTGCGCCCGACCTTCCGGCTGGAGAAGCTGGAGGGAGACGCCGCCTTCCTGGTGGCTCCACTCGGCGCCCTTGATGGACCGATGCTGCTCGACGCCATCGATGCGACCTATGACGCCTTCCGGCGCCGGATGCAGAGCGTGACGGCGGCGACGACGTGCGATTGCGCGTCATGCACCCGGGTACCGGACCTGGATCTCAAGTTCGTCGTGCACGCGGGGAGCGTGATTCGTCACCAGGTGGCAGGGCGCCGGGAGGTGGCCGGGACCGATGCGATCATCGCCCACCGCCTCCTCAAGGCCGATGCGCCGTCCGCCGCCGGGCTCACCCGGTATGCCCTGCTAACTGATGCCTGCGTGCAGGCCCTTGGGATCGATCCGGCGGCGATCCGTGCGGTCCCGGCGATCGAGCGATTCGAGCATCTTGGGGAGGTGCCTGTTCACGTGATCGACCTCGAGCACCGCACCGCGACCGAGGGGCGCCCATGGTCGCCGCCGAGGCGCGGCCCGCTGGCAGAGGCTGAGCTGCGCCTGCCCTCGCCGCCGATGGCGGTGTGGGAACAGCTCACCTCGCCGCGGCTGCGCCCTGAATGGGAAGGGATCAGGCGAGTCGAAGAGGCCACGGTCAGCGGTCGGCGAGGGGTCGGGACGGTGAGCGCCTGCGTTGCCGACCGCCTTTCCTCGGTCGAGGAGATCCTGGAGTGGCGGCCATTTGCCACCCTCGTGCGGCGGGCAAGCGTTCCCGGCGTCGGACGCCTGGCGGCTCGCTATCAGCTGAGCGGGGACGACACGACCCAACTGCAAGTCAGCTGGTACGGACCGACCTCCACTGCGGCCCTGGTAGAGTCTCAGCGCATCAGTCTTGATCGGCTGTCGCAGGCGCTGGAGGTGGATCATGCGCATCGGTGAGCTGGCGCGTGAGCTGGGCGTCAGCACGGACACCCTGCGCTTCTACGAGCGGGAGGGCTGGCTGCCGCGGCCCGATCGGGCAGAAAACGGCTACCGGAGCTATCGCACGGAGGACGTGGATCATCTGCGGCTGCTCCTCAACCTGCGACGCATCGACCTGCCGTTGGAGGAGGCCGCCCGCCTCGCGTCCTGGTGCCATGCAGGCCATTGCGAGGCGACCTCGTCGACGCTGCCCGCCCTCATCGCGCGGCGGCGATCCGATCTTCACGCCCGGATGGACGATCTACGCCGACTTGACGAGCGCCTGGCCGAGTTGCAGACGCACCTGGGTTCCGAGGGCGGCGGCCTCCAGACGATCGGCACCACGGCGCCCTGCTGCTCGTCGGCTGCCGCGGTCTTCGAC
>DASYRA010000058.1:0-26042 GCA_036004845.1 Candidatus Limnocylindria bacterium | reverse complement strand
CCCGGCGCGGCAGCGCCGGCATCGGTCTCAAGCACGAAGTCGACACGAAGAGGCTGCATGGACAGCATCGAAACCAGCACCTGGACAACCAAGGTCGGGCTCGCCCGCATGCTCTCCGGCGGCGTCATCATGGACGTCGTCACGGCCGACCACGCCCGGATCGCGGAGGAGGCCGGCGCGGTCGCCGTCATGGCGCTCGAGCGAGTCCCGTCCGACATCCGCAAGTTCGGCGGCGTGGCCCGCATGTCCGACCCCAAGCTGATCGAGGAGATCAAGGCCGCCGTCAGCATCCCGGTCATGGCAAAGTGCCGGATCGGGCACATCGCCGAGGCGCAGATCCTCCAGCAGCTCGAGGTCGACTTCATCGACGAGTCGGAGGTGCTGACACCCGCCGATGAGGAGCACCACATTGACAAGCACGAGTTCCGGGTGCCGTTCGTGTGCGGCTGCCGCGACCTGGGCGAGGCCTTGCGCCGGATCGGCGAGGGGGCGGCGATGATCCGGACCAAGGGCGAGGCCGGGACCGGGAACATCGTCGAGGCGGTGCGCCACATGCGCGCCGTGATGAAGGGGATCCGCGAGCTGCAAGGCATGCGCGAGGACGAGCTGTACGCCGCCGCCAAGGAGCTGCGGGCGCCCCTCGACGTCGTGCGCCAGACCGCCACGCTCGGCGAGCTGCCCGTCCCAAACTTCTCGGCCGGCGGCGTCGCCACCCCCGCCGACGCCAGCCTGATGCGCCAGCTCGGGGCGCAGGCCGTCTTCGTTGGCAGCGGCATCTTCAAGAGCGAGAACCCGGACCGCGTGGCGCGCGCGATCGTGATGGCCACCACCCACTGGGACAACGCCGAGATCCTGGCCGAGGTGAGCACCGGCCTGGGCGAGCCGATGCACGGCCTGGAGCTCTCCGAGATTCCGGCGGAGGAACGCCTGGCCGTCCGCGGCTGGTAGGGGAGGGCCTGGCACCGATGGCGCAGACCATCCCTGCTCCCACGCCCACGGGCGAGGCCGCAGCGCGCCGCCCGCGGATCGGCGTCCTGGCCCTGCAGGGCGACGTTCGCGAGCACGCCAACGCGCTCCGCGAAGTCGGCGCGGAGCCTATCGAGGTGCGCCTGCCGCGCGACCTGGTGGGGCTCGACGGCCTCATCCTGCCCGGCGGCGAGTCGACGACCATGCGCCGGCTGATCGACCTGTACGGGCTCCGCGAGCCGATCGTGGCGCTGGCGCAGGGCGGCGCGCCGCTGTACGGCACCTGCGCCGGCATGATCCTGCTCGCTGATCGGATCGCCGACGGCGACCAGCCGGTCCTGCGCCTCCTCGACATCACCGTCGAGCGCAACGCCTACGGGCGGCAGCTCGACTCCTTCGAGGCCGATGTCGCCATCCCCTCGCTGGGCGACGACCCGCTGCACGGCGTCTTCATTCGCGCCCCGGTCGTCAGCGAGGTCGGCCCCGACGTCGAGGTCCTTGCGCGCGACGCCGACGGCCGTCCCATCGCCGTGCGCCAGGGGCGGGTGATGGCGACCGCCTTCCACCCGGAGCTGACCGCCGACCGGCGGCTGCATCTGCTCATGCTCGAGCTGATGACACGTTGACTGACGCGGCCGGCTCGATCAGGCCAGCACGGCTCACCGACCGCGCCGCGCTCGTCGCCCTGTCCCGCCAGGTTCATGAGGGCAGCGAGGGATTTCGTCGCTCGCTTGGCGTCCCCGCGCATTCCTCGGCCCCGCCGCAGATCAGCCTGGCGGCCCTGATGCCGTCGTGGCTGCCGCTGCGCTCGCCATCGGTGCACATGGTCGCAGAGTGGAAGGGCCAGCTGGTCGGCAGCTGCCGCGCCATCGAGGAGCCACACCGTGACGACTGGGTGATCACCGAGCTCGACGCCACCGAATCGCCGATGGCCAGCGAGGTGCGCTTCGCGCTGCTGCGGTCCGTGATCGAGGAGGGCGGCCGGCGGAACGTCCCCCGCTACCACGCCGCCTGCGCCGACGTGCCGGAGAACATGGAGCTCTTCGGGCAGCTCAACTTCATGGCATACGCCCAGGAGGAGATCTGGTACCGGCCGCCGGGTCGGCCCGCAGAGGGAAGCTCCGACGACCTGCAGCCGGCCACACCGCCCGACGCCTGGCACCTCTTCGACCTGTGGACGCACACCACGCCACCCGCGATCGCACGGATCGAGGCCTACGGCGCAGAGGACTGGGAGCCGGTCGGCCACGAGGGGGTGGTGCCACGCAGCAGCCTGAACCCGCTCCTGCATTTCAGCGCCGTGAGCGGATGGCTCCTCCCCGAGGGGCAGCGCGTCGCCGGCTTCGCCCAACACGGCGCGTGCCGAGCCGGCCCGCACTATCTGCGCTTCCTGGTGCGGGACGGCGCCGACGGCGCCTCCTTCCTGAGGGCCGTGCTGGGGGCGGTGGGGGACGAGGCATGGTCAGCAGGGATCCTGGCTCCGGTGCGAACATACGAGTCGACCGGGAGGCAGGCTGCCGAAGCCGCAGGATTCGAGGCGGTCGGGCAGGTCAGCATGCTGGTGCGCGAGGTTCGCGCCAGCGCCCGTCAGCCGGCGATGGTGCCGGCGGTCTGAGCAGAACGAGGAAGCCGAACAGAGTGACGCAGCAGACGACCGACGACCTGGACGCGCTGCTCGAGGCGCTGCCGCCCGAGATCCTGGCGCGCGTTCGCACCTTCGCGAACCGTGCCGACCTGCTCGAGGTGGTGCTCGACCTTGGGCGCCGCCCTGAGGCTCGCTTCACGCACGGCGAGGAGGTGCTCCTCGATCGCGAGATCGTCGAAGCCGATATCGCCCACGTCATCGAGCACATCGGCGCATTCGGCGGCGACAACCGCGCCGGCATCGAGCGCACGCTGCACCGCATCAGCGCCATCCGCAACCGCGCCGGCAAGGTGGTGGGCCTGACCTGCCGGATCGGGCGTGCCGTCTTCGGCACCATCGACATCATCCGCGACATCGTCGAGGGCGGGCAGAGCGTCGTGCTGCTGGGGCGGCCCGGCATCGGCAAGACCACGATGCTGCGCGAGGTGGCCCGCGTGCTGGCCGATGATCTCGGCAAGCGGGTGATCGTGGTCGACACCAGTAACGAGATCGCCGGCGACGGCGACATCCCGCACCCCGGCATCGGCGACGCGCGTCGCATGCAGGTCAGGATCCCGGCCGAGCAGCACGCGGTGATGATCGAGGCGGTCGAGAACCACATGCCGGAGGTCATCGTCATCGACGAGATCGGGACCGAGCTGGAGGCGGCGGCGGCACGCACCATCGCCGAGCGCGGCGTGCAGCTGGTCGGCACCGCGCACGGCAACACGCTCGACAACCTGATGCTGAACCCGACCCTCTCGGACCTGGTGGGCGGGATCCAGACCGTCACCCTTGGCGACGAGGAGGCTCGCCGGCGCGGCACGCAGAAGACAGTGCTTGAGCGCAAGGCGCCACCCACCTTCGACGTCGTGGTCGAGATCGTGGAGCGCGACAGCGTGATCGTGCACCGCAACGTGGCCGAGACGGTCGACGCCATCCTGCGCGGCCACATGGTGCCGCCCGAGTCGCGCTGGCGAGAGGGCGGCGAGCTGCGGGCCGCGACGAAGTACGACTACAAGATCACCGAGTCGCCGACGGGCACGCCAACCTTCGCGGCGCTCGATCCGCTCGGTGGCTTCGGCGCCTTCGGCCGCGGCCGTGGCAACGGGGGCGGGACCGGGCTGCGGCCGCTCCCGGGGCGCGCAGGACGCGAGGGCGTTCGCGGACGTGTCCTCGGCGAGCCGTCAGAGTCCTCCGATCCGCGGCGTCACCTCGAGGTCGCGATGCGCGAGTCCACGGCGCCGGAGCCGAGCGGCGTCGCGCCCACGCCCGTCCGCTCGCATCGGCCCCTGAGCCTCTTCGGCTTCGGGGTCAGCCGCAAGCACCTGGAGCAGGCCGTCCGCGAGCTGGGGGTGCCGGTCCACGTGGCGCGCGAGCTCGACGAGGCCGATGCCGTGGTCACCCTGCGCAACTACTACCGCCGCAAGCCGTCGGCCCTTCGAGACGCCGAGTCGGGTGGGATCCCGATCTACGTCCTCAAGACGAACACGATCATCCAGATGGAGAACCTGCTGGCCAGCCTCTTCGACCTGGAGGCCGATCCCTCCGAAGCCGCCCTGCATGAGACCGCTGAGGCGATCGGCCTGGTGCAGTCGAGTGGCAACCCGATGGAGCTTGCCCCGCAGAACGCCTACGTGCGGCGCCTCCAGCACCAGATGGCGGAGCGCAACAACCTCATGAGCCGCTCACGCGGGACCGAGCCGAACCGTCGGGTCGAGCTTCTGCCCGACGAGGGGCGTGCGTGGCGGTGAGCCGGTGAGCGCCACCCGTCGGGGCCGCTTCATCACCCTGGAGGGGCCCGACGGGAGCGGCAAGACGACGGCGGCGCGGCACCTCGCCGAATGGCTTCGCTCGCGTGCCGAGCCGACCGTCCTGACCGGCGAGCCCGGCGGCACGCCGCTCGGGGAGGAGGTGCGCCGCCTCGTCCTCCACGAGCGCGACGTCTCCGACGACCTCGACCCGCGCGCCGACGCCCTCCTCTTCGCGGCGGCCCGTGCCCAGCACACGGCGCGGGTCATCCTCCCCGCGCTGGAGCGCGGTGACAACGTGGTCTGCGCCCGCTATCTGGATTCGTCGCTTGCCTATCAGGGCGCCGCGTACGGGATCGACGCCGCGGAGATCCGGCGTCTCCAGGACTTCGCCACCTACGGCACGCTGCCGGACCTCACGATCCTGGTGGACGTGCCGGTCGAGGTGGGCCTGGGCCGCAAGCGCCGCGGACCCTGGAACCGCTTCGAGGACACGGAGGGCGACCGCTTCTTCGAGAAGGTGCGCGCGGCCTACCTCGCGCTGGCGGCCGCCGAGCCAGAGCGCTATCGCGTGGTCGACGGCTCGGGCAGCGTCGACGCCACGGACGCGGCCATTCGTGCCGTGGTCGAGCCGCTCGTCTTCGGGGGTTCGCCTGCGGCATAATCGGCCCGTGAAGCTCGTCACCGCGGTCGTCCACAGCGAGGATGCCGGCAACCTCGTCGATGCCCTCCTCGAGAAGGAGTTCCGGGCCACGCGGCTCCAGTCCTCGGGCGGCTTCCTCAAGCAGGGCAACGCGACCATCCTGGTGGGGGTCGAGGACGACCAGGTCGACGCCGTGCTGGAGATCGTCAGCGCCAACTGCCACTCGCGCAAGCAGTTCGTGAACCCGATGCCACCGATCATGGAGCCCGGCGAGTTCTACATGCCCTACCCGGTCGAGGTCGAGGTCGGCGGCGCGACGGTCTTCGTGGTCCCCATCGAGCGCTTCGAGCGCCTCTAGGACCGATACCGATGGCGGCCCCCGCATGGCTGGCCGCCCTTGAGCCGCGCGCCCAGGACGTGGTCGCGGTCTGGCGGACGATCGATGAGGACGAGCCCGTCATCCGCGCGCTCGCCTTTCGCCGTGAGATCCACCGGCGGGCGGGTCCCGGCAGCACGGGCCGGATCCTGCGCCAGCACGACGCCATCGGCGACGCACTCGAGGCCGTCCTGACGGACATGCCGGAGGCGCTCCTGCGCGCCCCCGGCGGCGAGGGCGACTGGAACGTGGCCCAGGCCTTCGCCCACACCACCGGCTCGCGGCGCTGGCTGGCCCATGCCGCGGCCCTCGCCGCGCGGGGCGAGTGGCCGGCCGATGCGCCCAGGGTGGTGCCGGGCGTCCCAGGCCCCGCCGACGCGGACGTCCCCACCCTCCTGACCCTGCTCGGCAAGAGCCGGCGCTCGCTCGCCTCCTCGGCCGAGGCGATCGCGGGCCACGAGTCGGAGCCCTGCCCGCTCGACCATCCACTGGTGGGCCACCTGCGCTGCGGCGAGTGGCTCCTCTTCGCCGGCGTCCACGACCTGATGCACCTGCGGCAGCTGCATCGGCTGAAGGCGGCCGCCAGCGAGGCTCACGATGATTGAGCGACCGTCGCCCCTCACCCTTGTGGTCGACCCTGGCGCGACCCCCGACCCGGACCTGCCCTTCGGATCGTATGCCGCGGTGGGGCTGGCCGGCCGACGGAGGCTGGCGATCGAGCTCTCGCGCCGGCTGATCGCGGCGGGGTCCGGGGTGGCTGCGCTGCACCCGGCGAAGCCAGCCAAGGGCGAGGCCTTTCACTGGGGACGCTGGTACGCCGCAGCCGCACGCGCCATGCTGACCCGGGTGCGCGCCGAGGGCCGGCCCCTCGACGCGATGGGCTATGCCGGCGCCGGGGCGCTGGCCCTGGCGGACGACTCGCTGATCGAGGGGCTCATCTCCGCCATCCCCGGCGAGGCGGTCGCCAACAACCGGTACTCGACCGATGCCTTCATGGTGGCGGGGCAGCCGTCCGGCCGGCTCACCCTGGAAGCGGCGTTCACCGCGCTCGAGGAGTGCTCCACCGACAACGCCGCCATGCATTGCCTCGAGGCGGCCGGCTTCGCGGTCCGTGACCTCTCGACCGCGGGCTGGGCGCGCTTCGACGTGGACACGCCCCTGGACCTCGCCCTGCTCCGGCTGGGGACCAGGCTGCCCACCACGCGACGCCCCGACGGCGTGATGGCCGCCTACCTCGAGATGGCGATCCTGCCGGGCGGTCACTCGCTCGAGGTACCCCACCTGCCCCGGATCGGCGCCGTCCTCCGCGACCGGGACGCGCAGATCGTCGTCGCCGGTCGCGTCCCGTCGAGCTCGTGGGCGTACCTCGAGACGGAGAGCGCCTGCCGCGTCCGCTGCTTCATCGAGGAGCGCGGGATGCGCTCAGCACGCGACGCGGTGCCGCACTCCCTGCTTGCCGACTGGATGGACCGGCTCGGCCCGGCCGACCTGGTGAAGGAGCTCGGCAGCCTGGGTGACGCGGTGATCCTGGACAGCCGCGTGCTGATGGCCAGCCGCGCCGGCTCGTCCGAGTCGAGCGCATGGCCCCCGGCGGAGGAGCGCTTCGCCTCCGACTTCCTCGATGCGGAGCCGGTGGAGACCCCGTGGCTGTCCGAGCTGACCGAGGCCGCCGCGGCCTCGCCGGTGCCCTTCCTGCTGGGCGGTCACGCCCTCGTCAGCGACGGGCTTCGCATCCTCGTCGACGCCGCCTGGATGGGCCGATAGCCACCCCCAACGAGCGCCGATCCGGCTGCTAGACTGTTCGTGAGGCTGCCTTCGCGATGAGCGTGGGCCGCCGACGAAACGAGCACCAACCGTGCGGGACCCCGGGTCCTGCGCCCGAGCAACTACGGAGCTGGCATGGATCAGACCGGACTGCTCTACGTCATCGGCTTCGGGATCGCCGCGTCGATCTTCGTCTTCGGGACGATCCTCTTCTCGTGGCTGATCACGCACCGCCGCCGGACGCCCCAGAAGGGGCTCCCCTACGAGTGCGGGATCGACACCATCGGCGATACCTGGTCGCGCTTCGGGCTCGCCTTCTACCTGTATGCGCTCCTGTTCGTGGCCTTCGACGTGGAGATCGTCTTCGTCTACCTGTGGGCTGTCGTGGTGCGGGCCATCGCCGTGCAGGGAATCGTGCTGATCGGCGTCTTCCTGGGGATCCTGCTCTTCGGAGAGCTGTATGCCTGGCGAAAGGGTGACCTGACATGGCGCTGAAGACTCCCGAGAAGACCCCTGAGACGAGTGCTGACCCGAGGTCTGCCGAGCTGCCCGCCCCTGCCGAGGCGGAGAAGATCCTGACCGGCGGCACGCCGAAGATCGTGATCCCGGACCAGGCCGGCGACGACGAGCTGCTCCAGGAGTTCGGGATGGAGCAGCACCCGCAGGGCGGCTTCCACGGCCTGCTGGAGGTGATCCCGACGCGCGCGGACATCGTCCTGGACCTGATCCGCGCCAACTCGCTTTGGCCGCTGCTGTCGGGCCTGAGCTGCTGCGCCATCGAGATGATGAGCACCGCCACCAGCAAGAACGACATCGATCGCTTCGGAATGTTCCCGTTCCGCGCCTCGCCGCGACAGGCCGACGTCCTGATCGTGGCCGGCACGCTGACCACCAAGATGGCCGGGCCGCTGGTGCGCCTCTGGGAGCAGATGCCGGAGCCCAAATGGTGCGTCGCGATGGGCACCTGCACCACCTCCGGCGGTCGCTTCAAGCGCAGCTACAGCGTGGTGCAGGGGGTCGACCGGGTGATGCCCGTCGACGTCTACGTGCCGGGCTGCCCACCACGCCCGGAGGGGCTGATCCACGGCATGATGCGGCTCCAGGAGCTGGTCAAGCAGCGCCGCGGCGAGTGGGCGACCTACGTCGACCGCGGCGTGCAGCGGATCGACTGGGAAGGGGACGTGCGCTGACCGCGCCGGCCAAGGCGGGAGCCCTGGTCCGGCTCCTGCTCGACCGCTTCCCCGACCTGGCCGCAGGACTGTGGACCGATGAGGACACGGTCGAGGTCACGATCGAGGGTGACCGCAACGTAATGCTGCTGAAGGCGCTGCGCGACGACTCCGGGCTCAACTTCTTCTACCTCGCCGATGCCGCCGCGGTTGACTACGGCCCCACCGAGCATTTCGAGGTCGTCTACCACCTCTACTCCGACCGCCATCCCGCCTGGCTTCGCGTCCGCGCCAAGGTGAACCGCGCCGACCCACACATCCCCACCATCACCGGCCTGTGGGAAGGGGCGATGTTCCACGAGCGCGAGATGTACGACATGATGGGGATCGTCTTCGACGGGAATCGGGACCTGCGGCGGATCTTCATGTCACCGGACTACCGCAGCTTCCCGCAGCGCAAGGACTTCCTCCTCCCCGATGACGCCGCCGACTCCTCGGCGGCTGGGGTGCGCCCGCTCGAGCGCCCCGAGACGTGGGACCTGACCCGCCTCACCGATGAGCTGGGGCCCGGCGTGATCGCCCATGCCGAGGGCGAGTCATGACCAGGGACGTGCAGATCCCCGACCCGCTCGACCTGGACCGCGACGAGGAGGCGCGCCTGCGCCGCGTGGCCGGCCTGGCCCCCACCAAGGCCCCGGCCGGCGAGTACGCCGGGTTCGAGTCGGTCGGGCTGCCGGACCGGCCGCCGCAGACCGAGCGCGAGCGCGAGGTGTACACCCTCGAAGAGGGTGAGATGCTGGTCAACATGGGGCCGCAGCATCCCTCCACCCACGGCGTCATGCGCCTGGTGGCAAAGGTCCGCGGCGAGGTGGTGACCGACATCGACCCGGTCCTCGGCTACCTGCACCGCGGCATCGAGAAGCTGTGCGAAGAGGCCACGTACACCACGGTCCTCACCTACGTCGACCCGATGGACTACCTGGCCACCATGCACAACGAGCACGCCCCGGCGATCGCGTTCGAGAAGCTGTTCGGGATCCGGGCGCCGAGGCGTGCCGAGTACATCCGCGCGCTGGTGGTGGAGCTGAATCGTGTCTTCAGCCACAGCCTGATGATGGGCTTCCTGGCGCTCGACATGGGCGGCATCACCCCCATTCTGTACGGCTTCATCAACCGCGACGAGATCGTCGAGATGCTGTCCGCGATCAGCGGCCAGCGGATGCTCTTCAACTTCTTCCGGGTCGGCGGCGTCAACTGGGACACCAACGACGAGTTCCTCTCCCGCCTCGGCACGTGGCGCAGCCACGTCCTGAAGAACGTGGAGATGAGCGAGCGGGTGATCACCGACAACGAGATCTTCCGCGCCCGCACGATCGGGATGGGGACCCTCTCCGGCCAGGAGGCGATCGCCCTGGGCGTGTCGGGCCCGAACCTGCGCGCCTCCGGAGTGTCGTTCGACGTCCGCACGGCGCGCCCGTACTCGATCTACCCCGAGCTCGAGTTCGAGGTCATCACCCATCCCGGCGGCGACTCGAACGCGCGCTACCTGCAGCGCATCGCCGAGATCAAGCAGAGCATCCACCTCATCGACCAGATCGTAGACAAGATGCCGCACGGGCCGGTGCAGGCCCAGGTGCCGGGGATCATCCGTCCCAAGCCCGGGCGCGCCTACGCGGCGATCGAGTCGCCGCGCGGCCTCTACAGCGTCTACGCCATCAGCGACGGCGGGCCGACCCCGTACCGGTTCCGGATGCGCGACCCGAGCTTCGTCAGCCTGCAGGCCATCCCCAAGCTGATGCCCGGCCACCTCATCGCCGACACGATGGCGGTCATGGCCAGCTTCGACCCGGTGATGGGCGGAGTGGACAAGTAACGATGGACCTGCTGCTCGGCGTCCTCCGCTTCCTGCTGTCGACGACCCTGATCCTGCTCCTGACCATCCCGACCGCGTTCGTCGTCATCCAGATGGAGCTGAAGATCATCGCCGGCGCCCAGCTGCGCTACGGCCCGAACCGGGTCGGACCGTGGGGCATGTTCCAGAGCACGATCCACGGCTTCAAGGTGCTCGCCAAGGAGGACCACATCCCCGACCAGGCGGATCGGGCGACCTTCACCCTCGCCCCGTGGATGGTCTACATGGCGGCCGCCATGAGCATGCTCGTGATCCCGTTCGCCCCCGGCGCCATCGCCGCCGACTTCAACATCGGCATCGTCTATTTCTTCGCCGTGCTGGGCCTCTCGGTGGTCGGCCTGCTGGTAGCCGGATGGGCCAGCTACAACAAGTACTCGCTGCTGGGCGGGCTGCGCAGCGCGGCGCAGATGGTCAGCTACGAGATCCCGCTGACACTGTCGGTGGTGGGTGCCGTGGTCCTGGCCGGGACCCTCAACTTCCGGGAGCTGATCGAATGGCAGCTGTCGCACGGCTGGATGCTGATCTGGCAGCCGGTCGGCCTGGCGATCTTCTACGTCGCCTCGCTGGCGGAGATCAACCGCACCCCGTTCGACATGGTCGAGGCCGACAGCGAGCTGGTGGCGGGCCCCTTCACCGAGTACTCGGGGATGCGCTTCGGCTTCTTCTTCTTCGCCGAGTACGTGGCCCTCTTCATCATGAGCGGGATCATGATCTCGCTCTTCTTCGGGGGCTGGCTGGCGCCGTGGCCGTTCCCCGCCCAGCTCGACGGCTTCATCGGCACCCTGTACGGCGTCCTCTGGTTTTTCATCAAGACCTACATCTTCGTGGCCATCGCGGTGCTGCTCCGCGTCACCCTGGTCCGCATCCGGGTCGACCAGCTGATGGGCGTCGCCTGGAAGGTGCTGCTGCCGTTGGCCATGGTCAACCTCATCGTCACCGCCGGCGCCGTGGTCGCCTTCAACCTGTGAGGATCCCCGGTGCCGGCATCCTGAAAGGGCTGCGCCAGACGGCGCGCAACTACTGGGCGCCGAAGGTCACCAACCAGTACCCCGAGTCGCGCCCGACCATGCCGGACCGATGGCGTGGCCGCCTCGACCTGATCTACGACCCGTTCGGCGAGCACAAGTGCGAGGTCTGCTTTCAGTGCGCGCAGGTCTGCCCGGTGGAGGCGATCGACATGAGCGGATTCGACTCGACCGGTCGCCGCATCCGCTACGGCCTGCCGGAGATCTACGACGAGCGCCAGGACCCCAACGCCTACCGCCGCGCAGGCCTGCCGGCCGAGCCGATGCGCAACGCGGCGCGCTGGGACCAGGAGATCGACACGCCGTGGCTGCATGGCGTGATCGACGGCTTCGGTGGCCGGCCCGAGGCGCTGGTCGCGATCTTCTCCGCCGTCGAGCAGCGCTACGGCTACCTGCCCGAGCGGGCGCTGCGCGAGGTGAGCGAGCGGATGTCGATCCACTGGGCACAGATCTTCGGCGCCGCCGGGCTGGGCGGCTTCCGGCTGCTCCCGGCCGATGGGCACCTCGTCACCGTCTGCACCTGCGCCGCCTGCCGATTCGCCGGCGGCGAGGCGCTGCTCGAGGCGCTGCGGGCAGACCTGGGCGTCTCGCCCGGCGAGACGACCGCGGACGGTGCCATCAGCCTGGCGACGAGCGACGAGGTGGCGGCCGGCGCCCTCTCGCCGGCGCTGCGCATCGACACCATGGTCTACGGCCCGCTGACGGTGGAGCAGGGCCGCCACGTCGTCGCCGAGCGGCGCAAGGCGCCTGCCCGCACCAAGGCTGCCGCCGGGAAGGCGAGCTGAGCCCGCCGTGAGCGACTCCAGCACCGGCCTCTCACCGCAGATCCGGATCCTGCCCGGCGGCGACCAGCGCCTGCTGGCGGAGATCGGGATCGTGGACCCCACCAGCCTCGAGAGCTACCGCAAGGCGGGCGGTTACGCGGGACTGGCCCGCGCCGTCCGGAAGCTGGGCCCGGAGGGCACCATCGACGAGGTCGCGGCGGCGGGCCTGCGCGGGCGCGGTGGCGGGGGCTATCCGACCGCCGACAAGTGGCGCGCCGCTCGCGCAGCGCCGGGCGACGGCAAGGTGGTGGTCGCCAACCTGATCGGCGCCGACCCGACCGCGCTCGGCGACCGGGCCCTGGCCGAGGGGAATCCCCATCTCCTGCTGGAGGGGGTCCTGGTCGCCGCCTTCGCGACCGGCGCCTCGGACGCCATCATCGCGGTGCGCCGCGACTGGACCGTCGCCATCGAGCGGCTCCGCGCGGCGATCGCCGACGCGGAGGCTGCCCACCTGGCCGGCTACCTCGTGATGGGCACCGATTTCTCGTGCGTGGTGCGCGTCTGGGAGGGGGCGGCCGCGCTGGTGGCGGGCGAGGAGACCGCCCTGCTGGCCGCGCTGGCCGGCGACCGCGGCATGCCGGTGATCCGGCCGCCGTACCCCACCGAGCGAGGGCTGGGCGGCGCACCGACCACCGTGCAGAACGGCGAGACGCTGGCGCATGCCGCCTGGATCGCGCGCAACAGCGCGAAGAAGTTCCGCGCCATCGGCTCCAAGGAGGCTCCGGGCACCAAGCTGGTCAGCGTCTACGGTCGCGTGGCGGAGCCGGGGCTGGTCGAGGTGGCGCTCGGGACGCCGCTGTCCGGGATCCTGGCCTTCGCCGGCGGCGGCACCGGGACGACCAAGGCGGTCTTCATCGGCGGGCCCGGCGGTGGCGCGCTGACAGCCAAGGAGCTCGACACGCCGTATGACTACGCGTCGCTGCATGCCGCGGGCGCCGGCATCGGCCTGGGCCAGTTCCTGGTGGCCGACGGCGACACCTGCATGGTCGACTCGGCCCGCTTCTTCCTCGACTACTCCGCCCGCGAGGCGTGCGGGAAGGCGGTCCCCTGCCGGATCGGCACCAAGCGCCTGGTCGAGACGCTGGACCGCATCCTGGTCGCCACGCCGCGCCCCAACGACCTGCTGCTGCTGCGCGAGCTGGCCCGCAAGATGACCGATACCGCCCTCTGCCACCTCGAGGCGCGGGCGCCAGGGCCGATGCTCACCACCCTGGACCGCTTCCCCGACGAGTACCGCGCTCACGCCGAGCGCGGCGAGTGCCTGGCCGGCGCCTGCCGCACCTCGCCACAGCCGCCGCTGCTGGCGCCGCTGGCGGGCCTCTAAGATGGGCCGGCCATGAGCTTCACCACCGACGGCAACGGGAACGGCCGTGGCGCGCCGCTGCGCCCCGAGGACTACGTCCCGATCTGGCCGATGGTGCCGGGCACCCGAAAGATCACGGTCACCATCAACGGCGAGGAGGTCCAGGCCGAGGAGGGCCAGACCATCCTGCAGGCCACCCGGGTGCTGGGGATCGACGTCCCCACCCTGTGCTACGAGCCGAAGCTGGCGCCCTACGGGGCCTGCCGCATCTGCGTCGTCGAGGTCGAGGGCGAGGAGAACACGCCGATCTCCTGCGGCACCCAGATCGAGGAGGGGATGGTCATCACCACCCATTCCGATCGGCTGGTCGAGAACCGGCGGATGGTGCTCGAGCTCATCTTCAGCGACCACGACGCCTACTGCCTGCCGCCGTGCCAGTTCAAGTGCCCCACCCGGGTCGACATCCCCGGCTACCTGAAGCAGAACACCCTGGGCAACTGGGAGGAGGCGACGCGCATCCTGAAGCGCTCGCTCCCGTTCCCCGCCATCCTCGGTCGGGTCTGCCCCGCGCCGTGCGAGACGCACTGCCGGCGCGAGGAGGTCGACACGGCCATCGCCATTCGCGACTCGCACCGCTACTGCGCGGACCGCGTCCTCGAGGTCGACGCGCCGGCCCCAACCCCGTGGCCCAAGGAGCCGGACTCCGGGCGTCGGGTGGCGGTGATCGGATCCGGGCCGGCCGGCATGTCGGCCGCCTACTACCTCCAGCTGCGCGGCCACCACTGCGACGTCTACGAGGCCGATCCCGAGCAGGGCGGGATGCTGCGCTACGGGATCCCCGCCTACCGCCTGCCGAAGGAGTGGATGGACCGCGAGCTCAACCACGTCTGGGAGCTGGGCGCCACCTTCAAGCCGAACATGCGCCTCGGTCGCGACTTCCACGTCGCCGACCTGCTGGAGCAGGGCTACGACGCGGTCTACGTCGGCATCGGCTGCTACAAGTCGAACGAGATGGGGATCCCCGGCGAGGACGCCGACGGCGTCGTCAACGCCCTGGAGAACCTCTACAACAGCTCGCGCGGGGTGGAGATTCCGGCGCTCAAGGACGCGCGGGTGGTCGTCATCGGGGGCGGATTCACCGCCATCGACTGCACCCGCACCAGCATCCGCCAGTCGGCGGCGGAGGTGACCCTCGTCTACCGCCGCGACCTGAAGGACATGCCGGCGCAGGACGAGGTGCACGAGGCGATCGAGGAGGGGGCGCGGGTCATCTTCCAGGCAGCGCCCGTCCGGATCATCACCGACAGCAAGAACAAGGTGACCGGGGTCGAGTTCCAGCGCATGCACCTGGGCGAGCCCGACGAGAAGGGCCGCCGACGCCCGGAGCCGATGCCGGGCACCGAGTTCACGGTCAGCTGCGACACGGTGCTGGGCGCCATCGGCCAGGGACCCGAGCTCTCCTGGATCGACAGCGAGCCCGGCGAGATCCGCGCGCAGCTCGAGACGAGCCGCCGCGGCACCTTGGTCAGCGAGGACGACATCTTCCGCACCGGCCTGCCGAAGGTCTTCGCCTCGGGCGACGTCCGCGCGGGGGCGACCACCGTGGTCGAGGCGATCGGCGAGGGGCGGCGAGCCTCATACGCGATCGACTACTGGCTGCGCGGCCATGACCTCGACGACCCGCAGGTGCGCCGCATCGTGTCGGAGCCCCAGCCCAGCTTCCTGACCATCGTGCCCTTCACCGACGACGTGAAGGAGCCGAAAGCGGTGATGGGCAAGCTCGGTCCCGAGGAGCGGAACCGCAGCTTCGGCGAGTACGAGCACGGCTACACCGGCGACCAGGCGATGGCCGAGGCGGCGCGCTGCCTGCAGTGCACCTGCGAGGCGATCGGCCACTGCGACCTGCGAGAGGCGGCGATCGAGTACGAGACGACGCTCAACATGGCGATCGACGAGCGCTCGATCCAGGACAATCCCTACGTCGGCGTCAACCACGGCTACGGCCGCGACGAGACGCACTCCTTCATCCTGCGCGACTACTCCCGCTGCATCGACTGCGGCCGCTGCGCGCAGGTCTGCAAGGACATCGTGGGCGCGGGCTGCTACGACTTCATCGGCAAGGGCTTCGACTCGCTGGTGACCACCGCTGACTTCGTCAGCCTCAACGAAACGCCGTGCGTGTCATGCGGCCGCTGCGCCGAGACCTGCCCGGTCGGCGCCCTGATGCCGCGGCCGCGCACCCTGGAGACCTACCAGCTCGACATGAGCCGATGCATCTTCTGCGGCATCTGCGCCGATGCCTGCCCGTACGACGCCCTGCGCTGTGGCCCGGAGTTCGAGTTCAGCGAGTACCAGCGCGATCTGCCGATGCTGGACATCCTGGAGATGTCAGACCGGGAGCGTCCCACCAGATAGGAGTTGATGGGGTGGGCAACCACCTCCTCGGCTGGCTATCGCGACAGCCTTCGGAGCCGGCTGCCCACCCCTTCTACTTCGGTCCGATGCTCCCCGCGGCATATGCGCGATCTCCTTAGCGCAGGTCGACATCCAAGCCTTGTCCTGCGATGACGTAGTCGCTGGGGTCACCGGGGATTTGTACGAGCAGAATGATCGTAGGGGACCCTGGGCCTCCGGCCACGATTCTGCGATCAACGAGGAAGGCCGGCACCGCTGCCGCATCGACTTCCACATGCACGCCCCAGGAGATGTCGAAATCGCTGACCGTTCCCGTATGCCAAAGGAATCGTGACCAGTCGGCGTTGCCCACGTCTTGAGCGAACTCCGCCATGTCGTTGTCGTAGATGACCTGCCTCGTCTTCTGAGACAGATGGGACCACGCCTCCTCGGCGTCACCCTGTACCAGGGCCGAGAAGAAGGCATCGGCGGCCACGGCCGCGCTGGCCTGGCTGCCTCCCTGCGCACAACCTGCGAGGCCAACCGTGAGTGCGAGAACGTATGCCGTCTGCGGGAGGGTCATGGGGTGCGCCGATACGCCCGTGAGTCCCGGAACACGCGCAATCCTCTCAGCAATGTGAACCCGAGCATCGCGCCTGCAACGTTGACGATCACGTCGTCGATGTCGGCGGAGCGGTCGGGGACAGCCAGCTGGATGAGCTCGATAGCGACCGAATAGAGGAGCGCAACGAGGGCGATACGCCACCATCGGTCCAGGGCGGGCAGGGCGATGGGGCCGAGCAGGCCGAAGGGCAGGAGCAGGAGCAGGTTGCCGAACAGGTTGCGCAGCCAGAACTCTGAGCCGAGGTTGCGCCAGTAGATCCCGAGCGTGTGGAACGGGACCATGTTGTCGTCGACGACCTGCCCGGGGAGTGGGTGCGCGGGTTGCAGGGTGAGGAGGAGCCCGCCGGTCAGCCAGAGGACGAGGACGAGCGTGGCGACGAGGCGCATGGGGCTACCTTGGCACGGATCGGGATGCGGGCTGCGCTAGAATCGGACGCGGCCTCGGATCTGCAGATCGGCGAGGCCGTTTGAGCGCCCGAACACTCGACAGGAGCCGCTGCCCTGGACCTCTCCGGCGTCCTCTTCGTCCTGCTCGCCGTCGGTGTCATCGGCGCCGGACTGCTGGTGGTCACGCTGCGCAACATCATCCACAGCGCAGTCGCGATGATGGTCTGCTTCGGCTCGCTGGCGGGGATGTACGCGCTGCTGGGAGCCCCCATCGTGGCGGCGGCGCAGGTGCTCATCTACCTCGGCGCCATCAGCGTCCTGATCCTGTTCGCGATCATGCTGACCCAGGCCGGCGACGCGAACCTGCCGTCGCCGTTCCACCGCCAAGTCTGGGCCGCCGCGCTCGTGGCGCTGGTGGTGGTCGGGCTCATCGGCTGGGCCGTCACCGCGACCGACTGGGGCAACGCCACCGTCATCGTCGCCGTCGCGCTTAACACCATGGCCGAGGCGCTCTTCACCGACTACTCGCTGCCGTTCGAGGTCCTCAGCCTGCTCCTGCTGGCGGCGATCATCGGCGCCATCTACCTCGCTCGGCGCCCTGAAGACGACGAGAAGGTCAACTGATGGGCCTGCAGGCGTATCTCGTCGTGTCGGCGATGCTGTTCGGGATCGGGATGTTCGGCTTCCTGGCGCGCCGCAACGCGATCCTGATGCTGATCAGCATCGAGCTGATGCTGAACGCGGTGAACCTGTCGCTCGTCGCCTTCAACGCATACGACTACTACTCGCCCAACGACTCGGGCGCGATCTTCGCCCTGCTGGTCATGGCCGTCGCGGCGGCCGAGGCGACGGTGGGTCTGGCGCTGGTGATCGCCATCATCCGGACCCGGCAGACCCCCGAGGTCGACGAGTACTCGGACCTCAAGGAATGAGCCGATGACGATCGAGTCCATGATCGCGCTCATCCCCGCGCTGCCGTTGGCGGGCTTCCTCTTCGCCGTGCTGGTCGGGCCGCGCATCGACCGCTTCCCGGGGCATGGCCACGAGCCGCACGGGAAGGGGCACGCCGACGACCACGGCAGGCACTCCGGTCATGGTGGCGAGTCGGGCGGTGCGCATGCGGAGGGCTACGAGTCCTCTTTCCGGCCGATCCCCTCCGAGGAGCAGCAGCGGGCCACCTCGCCGCACGCCGGCCATGCCGACGACCTGGCCAACAGCAACGGCGCCGATGGTGTCATCCCCGACGACCTGAACGACGGCCTGGGCCAGGTGGGCCACGTGGTGGAGGGCGGGCCGCGGCCGGTCTACCGCTCGTGGTGGGTGCCGACCGCGCTCGTCGCCGTCGGCTGGGTGCTGAGCATGATCGTCTTCGCCAACGTCGTCTTTGGCGAGCATGAGTACCACGTTTCGCTCTACGAGTGGATCGGCTCGGGCAGTTTCCACATCCAGATCGCGTTCCTCGTCGACGGGCTGACCGCGATGCTGCTACTCGTCGTCAGCACGGTTGGCCTGCTGGTCCACGTGTACTCGATCGGCTACATGGACGGCGACCGGGGCATGTGGCGCTTCTTCGCCTACCTGAACCTCTTCATGTTCAGCATGCTGCTGCTGATCCTGGGCGACAACTTCCTGATGCTGTACGTCGGTTGGGAGGCGGTCGGCCTGTGCAGCTACGCGCTCATCGGCTTCTGGTACAAGAAGCCCTCGGCCGCGGGCGCTGCCAAGAAGGCGTTCGTCGTCAACCGGGTCGGCGACTTCGGCTTCGGGCTCGGGATCATGATGATCTGGACCCTGCTCGGCACGCTCGACTTCGAGCAGGTGTTCGCCACGATCGGCCAGCTCGACCCGACCGCGGTGACCGTGATCGCCCTGCTTCTCTTCGCCGGCGCGGTGGGCAAGAGCGCCCAGTTCCCGCTCCACGTCTGGCTTCCCGACGCGATGGAAGGCCCCACCCCGGTCAGCGCCCTGATCCACGCCGCCACGATGGTCAACGCCGGGGTCTACATGGTCGCCCGCGCCAACCCGATCTTCGCGGAGAGCCCCACCGCCATGTGGGTCGTGGCCGGCATCGGGGTCTTCACTGCCATCTTCGCCGCCGCGATCGCGCTGACCCAGAACGACATCAAGAAGGTCCTCGCCTACTCGACCGTGAGCCAGCTGGCTTACATGTTCTTCGCGCTTGGCATCGGCGCCTGGGTGGCGGCCATCTTCCACCTGGTCAGCCACGGCTTCTTCAAGGGCCTCCTCTTCATGGGCTCCGGCTCGGTGATCCACGGGGCGGCTGGCGAGCAGGACATGCGCTTCATGGGTCAACTGCGGGAACGGATGGTCTGGACCTATCGGACGATGGTGGTCGGTTCGCTCGCCCTTGCCGGGATCCCGATCTTCGCAGGCTTTTTCAGCAAGGACGAGATCCTGGGCGAAGCCTTCGCCCGCGGGTACCCGATCTTCTGGGCCGTCGGCCTGCTGGTGGCCTTCATGACCGCCTTCTACACCTTCCGGATGGTCTACATGACCTTCCACGGGTCGTGGCGCGGCCCGCGCGACGCCTGGCAGCACGTCCACGAGTCGGCGCCGACGATGGTGGCGCCGCTCGTCATCCTGGCCGTCCCGACCATCCTGGCGGGCCTCTTCCTGGGCGTCCCGCCGGAGGGCGGCCTGATCCACGGCTGGCTGGAGGAGGTCTTCCACGGGGCCGAGGAGCTCGGCGCCGGGATCCTGCCCGGCTCGATCGCGGCCGGCGGACATGAGGGCTTCGGCCTCTGGCCGGGCGGCGTGCTGCTCCTGGCGGGGGCCAGCGTCGGCGCGGCAGGCATCTGGCTCGCCTACCGCTGGTACGTCCTGGACCCGGAGGCGCCGGCGCGCTTCGTGACAGGGATCCCGTTCGGGCTGGGCCCGGGGATGTACCGCGCCAGCGTGAACAAGTACTACGTCGATGACCTGTACGGCCTGGTCTGGGCCCGCGGTGGCGTCATCGTCGCGAACGCCCTGTGGTGGTTCGACGCCAAGGTCATCGACGGGGCGGTCAACGGTGCGGGCTGGCTCGCCCAGCAGTACGGGGCGGTCCTCCGGCGGACGCAAACAGGCCATGTCCAGAACTACGCGCTGGGGATGGCGGCCGGCCTCGTGGTGGTCCTCGTCGCGTTCCTGGTGTTCCGCGCATGACCGGCTGGCCGATCCTCAGCCTGGTCGTCTTCACGCCCCTGATCGGCGTGGCGCTGATCCTGCTCGTGCCGAAGGACAACCATCGGCTCATCCGCGGGGTCGCGCTCATGGCGGCGCTCGCCAGCCTCGTCTTCAGCCTGCGCCTGCTCGGCTACCAGCCCGATGGCGCCGAGTTCCAGTACCGCGAGGACATCTCCTGGATCGCCGCCTTCGGGATGCGCTACACGCTCGGGGTGGACGGCCTCTCGGTGGTGCTCGTCCTGCTCACCACCGTGCTCAGCGTGGTCAGCATCTTCTATTCCTTCGACCCGATCCAGACCCGGGTCAAGGAGTACTACGCCACGATGCTGCTGCTGATGGTCGGGATGCTGGGCGTCTTCGTCAGCCTCGACCTCTTCCTCTTCTACGTCTTCTGGGAGCTGAGCCTGATCCCGATGTACCTGGTGATCGGGATCTGGGGTGGCCCGCGACGCATCTACGCAACCGTCAAGTTCGTGATCTACACGCTGGTCGGGTCGCTGCTGATGCTGGTTGCCATCCTGGCCGTGGCGATCGCATATGCGTCGGCCGGCAACTCGTTCACCTTCAGCTACGAGACGCTGCGTGGCTTCGCCTATACCGATGCGCTCCAGGCGCTCGCCTTCGTCGCCTTCTTCCTGGCCTTCGCCATCAAGGTGCCGATGTGGCCGTTCCACACCTGGCTCCCCGACGCGCACGTCGAGGCGCCGACGGCGGGCAGCATCATCCTGGCCGGGGTGCTGCTGAAGCTGGGCGGCTACGGCTTCTTGCGCTACTCGCTGCCGCTGGTCCCCGATGCGGCGGTGGCCTTCGCCCCGATCGTCATCGGCCTGGCCGTGGTCGCCGTCCTGTACGGCGCGATGGTCAGCATGGTGCAGCCGGACCTCAAGAAGCTCATCGCCTACTCGTCGGTCAGCCACATGGGCTTCGTGATGCTCGGCGTCTTCGTCTTCAACACCCAGGGGCTGCAGGGCGCCGTCTTCCAGATGATCAGCCACGGGGTGACGACGGGGGCCCTCTTCCTGCTGGTGGGGGTCATCTACGAGCGCACCCACGACCGCCAGATCGCGCACATGGGCGGGCTCAACGGGCGCCTGCCGCGCTATGCGGCCATCTTCGGACTGTTCACCTTCGCCAGCATCGGCCTGCCCGGCCTGTCTGGCTTCATCGGCGAGTTCCTGGTCGTGCTCGGCGCGTTCCAGTACTCCGGCTGGGTGGCGGCCGCGACGATGCTGGTCGTCATCATCAGCGCGGTCTACATGCTGTGGATGTTCCAGCGCGTCTTCTTCGCCGTCCCGTCCGACTGGATGCGCCGCGCCTGGCCGACGCTGACCGACATGTCCCGCAACGAATGGCTCTCCCTGGCTCCGCTCATCCTGCTGGTGGTGGGCCTGGGCGTCATGCCGGGGCCGGTGCTCCACGCGATATCGGCGCCGGTGCAGCGCATCCTGGATGTGGTGAACGCCTCGCAGGGGCTCACCAGCTGGAGCCTGCCGTGGTAGCGGCGCGGTCATGACCACCGACGAGCTGCGGGCGATCCTCCCCGAGCTGGCGCTGACCGCGCTGGTATTGATCGTGCTGACCGTGGACCTCTTCCTGCACC
Source organism: Candidatus Limnocylindria bacterium (assembly GCA_036004845.1). GTDB lineage: Bacteria > Chloroflexota > Limnocylindria > QHBO01 > QHBO01 > CF-167. Next base: position 4,494 of record DASYRA010000058.1, on the reverse strand, counting down.
GGGAGGATAAGTGGCTGCTGACCCCGATCACGGTCATCGGCCTCGGCTTCGTGGGGTACGCCTGCTGGACGGTGTGGGGCGTGAACCAGACGGTCTTCGCCGGCTTCTATCGGGTCGACGACCTGTCGGTCTTCTTTAAGGCCGCCACCGTTGCGATCGGCATCCTGTCGGCCCTCTTCGTGCCGACCTATCTCGCCCAGCGCCGACTGCCGCTCGGCGAGTTTAACGTGATCCTCCTCTTCAGCCTGACCGGGATGTTCGTCCTCGCCTCGGCCAGCGACCTGATCACGCTGTTCATCGGGCTGGAGCTGATGGTGATGCCGGCCTACCTGCTGGCGGGCTTCCACAAGACGGACCGCTACAGCAACGAGGGCGGGCTGAAGTACTTCCTGCTCGGCAGCTTCGCCAGCGCGATCTTCCTCTTCGGCATCAGCTGGACCTACGGGCTGACGCATTCCACCCGACTCTCCGAGATCGGCGGCCTGGTACACGACGGCGGCGCAGCGGGGCTGATCGCGATCGCGATGCTGACCGTCGGCTCGACCTTCAAGGCGGCCGCGGTGCCGTTCCACTACTGGACCCCGGACGCCTACCAGGGCGCGCCGACGCCGATCACCGGCTTCCTGTCGGTCGGACCCAAGCTGGGCGCCTTCGCGCTGCTGGTGCGCGTCTTCGCCGATGGCCTGGGGGTGAGCGGCGCCGACTGGTACGGGGTGATGGCGGTGCTGGCCCTGCTGACCATGACCGGCGGCAACATCGTGGCCCTGGCCCAGACCAACGTGAAGCGAATGCTCGCCTATTCGAGCATCGCCCACACCGGCTACATCCTCGCCGGCCTCGCGGCGTTCGCCCACGCCACCGACCCCGCCGTCAAGGCCCAGGGCATCGAGGCGATCCTCTTCTACGTCCTCGGCTACGGGGTGATGAACATCGCCGCCTTCAGCGTGGTCGGGATGCTGCAGCGAGACCCGCGCCGCTTCGGCGGCCTGGCGGCATTCGGCGGGCTCGCCAGCCGAGCTCCGGTGCTGGCGGCGGCGATGGCGATCCTGCTGCTGTCGCTGACCGGCATCCCACCCACCGTCGGCTTCTTCGCCAAGCTGTACGTGCTCGTCGCGGCCGTCGACGCGGGCGTCGCCTGGCTGGCGGTGGCGATCGCGCTGAACGCCGCGCTGGCGGCCTTCTACTACCTGCGCGTGATCGTGTACATGTACATGCGCGAGCCGGAGACCGACCCGGCGCCGATCGACCGCTCCCCGCTCACCGCCTTCGCGCTCACCCTCTCCGTTGCCGGAGTTCTGGCCCTGGGGCTCTTCCCGGACCCGATCATCACCTTCCTGCGCGAATCGGCCGCCGCGCTGCTCTGACGGAGGAGCGGCTAGACTCCCGCGGATGAAGGGCTCCGCCGCGCCGGGAATCGTGCTCCCGCTGTTCCTGGCGGTGATCGGCGTCTCGCTGATGCTGGCGGGGCAGCTGCCGCTCGACAGGCCGAGTGCCAGCCTGCCGGGGATCCCCGAGCCGAGCGAGGTAGCGGTGGCCACTCCAACGCCGGGCCCGTCCGGCTTCACCCCGTTGCCGACGCCGACCGGCACCCCTATCCCGGACGATTGGGTCGCGATCCAGCTCGAGGTTCCCTCGGTCGAGCTGAACGTGGCGGTCAAGCACGCCGCCGAGGGCCAGGGCGGATTCCCGCCCGACGACGCCGCCTATGTCCTGTACCAGAGCTCCGAGCCGGGGCGCGGCACCAATAGCTACATCGTCGGACACGCGCTGCAGCACCTCTTCAAGCGGCTCTGGAACGTGGTCCTGGGCGCCGAAGTGAAGATCGCCATGTCCGACGGCGCGGTCCTGCGGTACGTGGTGACCGAGATCCACCCCAACGTCAGCTGTCCGGACGAGCGCGCCGACCCGATGCCCAACCCGCCGCTGGCGCTCCAGTACCCGCCACCGGGCACCTGCCCGGGTGCCCTCTGGGCGGTGCCGACCGACCACGAGCGCCTCACCCTGCAGACGAGCCAGGGCTGGAACCGCAACTGGGGTGAGCTGATCATCGTCGCCGACCCCCTCTTCTAGCGGGCGCGACGCCTTCCCTCGACCAGCAGCGCCGGGATCACGGTCGCCGCCGCCACCACCAGGGCGATCTGGATGACGAGACGCAGGACGTCGGCCGCCTCTCCGCGCGACCACTGCTCGAGCAGCTCGACCAGGGCGAGGCTGGAGCGCGGGTCGACCCCCACGAACTCGGGGCGCCCCAGGCTGGTGACCAGCACGTCGCGCCGCGGCGGGTCGTTGATGAGGGCGGTCAGCTCGTCGATCCGGTTCTGGCCAATGCTGGTCAGCAGCGCCAGGCCGACGCTCATCCCGATCGTGCGGGTCACCTGCAGCATGGCGCTCGCGATCCCATAGGCCGATGCGCCGGCCGCCTCGACGGCCGCCGTGGCCCGCGGCGAGACGGTCAGCCCGAACCCGGCGCCGAAGATGGCCAGGTCGCGTTGCAGCCGGCCAAGGTCGGTCTCGACCCCCCAGCCGGTCGCGAACCACAGGCCGATGATGGTCACCCCCACCCCCACCACCGCGGTGACCCGCTGGCCGACCAGCCCGGACGCCAGCCCGCCCGCGACCGCTCCGAGGGCGACGGCCAGGGTCAGGGCGGTGAGCGCCGCCGCCGATTGGCCCGCGCCGGCGTTCAGGACCCGGTTGACGAAGACGGGTCCCCCGATGATGGCGGTGGCCAGCGTGTAGCCGGTCAGCAGGCTCACCCCGTTGGAGGCAGCGAAGCGGGCGTCGGCGAAGAGGCGGGGATCGATCAGCGGGGTTGCCTGACGCAGCTCGCGCAGCACGAAGACGGCGACGCTCAGCGCGGACACGGCCAACCCGCCGAGGACCACCGCGTCACCCCAGCCGCGGTCGCCCGCGAGCGAGAGGCCGCCGACGCCGGCGACCAGCGCCAGCGACGCGAGCAGAGCGGCGGCAAGGTCCAGCCGCCCGTGGGCTCGCGGCGTCTCGACCCCGCCCGCCACCACGTACAGCAGGAGCAGGACGAAGAGGCCGACCGGCACGTTCAGGAAGAAGATCCACTGCCAGCCGACCACGTCGAGCCCGGGGATCGGCAGCGCGACGTTCAGCAGGACCCAGGCCCCATAGGCGGGCCCGACCGCCATCCCCACGAACGTCGCCGACCCCTCGATCCCAAGCGCGGTCGCTCGCGCCCGGCCCTCGAAGAGGTGGCTGGCCAGGGCCATCGAGAGCGGGACCAGGGCTCCGCCACCCAGGCCCTGCACCACTCGCGACCCGATCAGCCAGTCGAGGCCGGCCTCCGGCCCCGCCATCCGCGACAGGCCGGCACCCAGGCTGCCGAGGCAGAAGAGGCCCAGCGAGATCAGGTAGAGGCGGCGGGCACCCCACAGGTCGGCGGCCCGCCCGGCCAGCGGCATCGCCACGATGTAGGCGAGCAGATAGGCGTTGACGATCCAGCTGGCGCGACCCAGATCGGCCCAGCCGCCGAAGTCGGCCACGATCGAGGGGAGCGCGATGGCGACCACCATCAGCTCCGCGCCCCCCAGGAAGACGCCCAGGGATGCCACCACCAGGATCCCCCAGGCGGCGAGCTTCACAGATCGCTGCGCTCGAGGGCTGCAGCGGCCAGGACGAGCAGCATCGCCGCCGACGCCAGCGCGGCCCCGGCCGACTGGAGCGCGCCGGCGACCGGTCGGACGGCGGAGTCGAGGTGCGTCAGCAGGCCGACGCCCCCGACCGGCAGCGGCAGCGCCCCGAGCGGAACCAGGAAGGCCGCCGCGACGAGCGGGACGCTCACGATGATGGCCACCAGCGTCGCCGGCAGAGCGGGAAGCGTGGTGCCGATCAGGAGCCCGATGGCCACCCCCGCCAGCGCGGTGGCGGCGGTCGCGGCGACCGCGGCGACGAACGGAAGGGCGTCAGGCGATGTCTCGGCCCTGGTGAGAGCGGCCAGCCAGGCGCCAATCGACCCGAGGGCCAGCCCGACGATGAGCAGGATCGCGAAGGCGAGGAACCACGAGAAGAGGATCGAGGCGCGCGGGACCGCGCGCACTGCCATCCAGGCCACGGTCCCGCGCCGCCGCTCGTGGGCCATGGTCAGCGCGGCGAGGCCTGAGGCGACGCAGATCGCGACGGCTGCGGCGACGCCGTACCAGAAGCCCGCCCCGCCGACCGCTGTCTCGCCCGCCAGCTCGGGCGGCACCGCGCCGACCAGCATGCCGCCGACCACGGGCAGGCCGGCCAGCGGGATGAGCCGGAAGCTGATCCACAGCTCGTGCAGCGCCATGCGCGTCAGCGTCCGAAGCCGCCTCATCCCGCCTCCGCCGCGGCCAGCTCGATGAGCGCATCGATGCCCCGCTGGGAGAGTGCCAGGCCGCGCCGGTCGAGCTCGTCGACGGGCGTGTGCACGACCAGGCGACCGTCGCTCAGGAACGCGACCTGGTCCACCAATCCGGCCTCGCTGGCCGGATAACGGCTGGC
>DASYRA010000057.1:0-11617 GCA_036004845.1 Candidatus Limnocylindria bacterium | reverse complement strand
TGCCTGCGATGCTCTCTTCCACTCTAGGCAGGCCTTGAAGCCGTGTGTATAGTCGGCCGCGCAACGTCCGGTCCACTGCTCTACCCGAGTCCGACCGATCCAGCGCACGCCGCCGATCAGCCCAGGCCCGAGGAACAGCACCGTCCAGGTCGGCCCGGGCGTGAGGATGGAGGGCAGGGCTAGGTGTACGCCGACAAGACGATCAGCTGTCGCGACTGCGGGATGGACTTTGTCTTCTCCGCGGGCGAGCAGCAGTTCTACGCCGAGAAGGGCCTCGTCAACGAGCCGCAGCGGTGCCCGAGCTGTCGCGCGACTGCGAAGCAGAATCGGGCCCTGGGGATCAGCTCGGGCGGGGGCTCCGGCCAGCGTGAGATGCATGCCGCGGTGTGCGCCGAGTGCGGTGGACAGGCGCTGGTGCCGTTCCTGCCGCGCAACGACCGCCCGGTCTACTGCAGCAGCTGCTTCGACAAGGTGCGCGCCACTCGGACCTGAGCAGGACGCAGACCCTCACCGCTTCACCCGACCCGAACGCCGCCGCCGCCCGAGGCGGCGTTCGCGCATCCGCCACTCGCCGGCCGACGGCGCTACGATGCGACCCTCCCACGCACGTGAGGTCTGCGCCTGCCTGTGGCCGTCATCGCCGTCGTCGGTGCCCAGTGGGGCGACGAGGGGAAGGGTCGCGTGGTCGACTACCTGGCCACCGACGCGGACCTGGTGATTCGCTATGGCGGCGGCAACAACGCCGGCCACACGGTGGTCAACCCGCACGGGCACTTCAAGCTGCACCTGATCCCATCCGGCATCTTCTACCCCGCAACGCGGAACCTGCTGGGCGGGGGCGTGGTGATCAACCCGCCGGCGCTGGTGCGGGAGCTCGACGGCCTGGCCGAGGCCGGCTTCGACTGCGCCAACTTCTTCATCAGTGAGCGCGCCCACTTGGTGATGCCGTACCACGTCCTGCTCGACCAGCTCGACGAGCGGGAGCGGGGGACGGCGAAGATCGGGACTACCAGCCGCGGCATTGGGCCGGCCTATGTCGACAAGGTGGCGCGCCGCGGCCTCCGGGTGGTCGACCTGATGGAGCCCGATGGATTCCGCGCGCAGCTGACCGTCGCCCTGGCCCGCATCCAGCGCATCGTTTCGGGCTATTTCGGGGCAGGCGGCGAGGGAGACGAGCTGGGTCCGGCCATCGACGAGGCGACCGACGAAGCCCAGATCGCGCGGGACTACCTGGCCGCCGCGGAACGGCTGCGGCCGCACGTGGTCGATGGTCAGGCGCTCGTCGACGGGGCGCTGGTCAACGGGGAGCGGATCCTGCTGGAGGGCCAGCTGGGCACGATGCGTGACATCGACTGGGGCACCTACCCCTACGTCACCTCGTCGTCGCCGATCCCGGGGGGCGCCTCGATCGGGGCGGGGCTGCCTGCCGTCGCGATCGACAAGGTGATGGGGGTCGCCAAGGCGTACACGACGGCCGTCGGCGCCGGGCCGCTGCCGACCGAGCTGCTCGATGCCGAGGGCGAGGCGCTGCGGGAGCGCGGCGTCGAATATGGCACCTCGACGGGGCGTCCCCGCCGCTGCGGCTGGTACGACGCGGTGGCGGTGCGCTTCAGCGTGCGGCTGGCCGGCTACTCGAGCATCGCCCTCACCAAGCTCGATGTGCTCGACGGGTTCGAGCGGATCAGCGTCTGCGTCGCCTACCGCGACCCGGCCACGGAGCGCGAATGGACGACGGTGCCCGCCTCGACATCGGTCTATGCGCGGCTGGAGCCCGTCTACGAGGAGCTCCCCGGCTGGAAGACCGATACGACAGGCTGCCGCGCCTTCGACCAGCTGCCGCCCGAGGCGCGCGCCTACGTCGAACGGCTGGAGGAGCTTGCCGGCGTTCCGATCGGCCTCGTCTCGGTCGGTCCGGAGCGCGACCAGATGATCGTGCGCGGACCGGGGTAAAGGGTCGATGACCGCGCTGGGCCGCGTGGTCCGCGGCGTGGCCTGCATTGCGCTGCTCGTCGCGTGTGCGCCGACGATCGAGCACCCCGAGCCCGGCGGACCTGCATTTGAGAGTGACGACATCCGGTTCGTGGCACCCACCGGCTGGCAGATCCAGCCGACGACGGCGACCTCCCAGAGTGATACCGGCCACGTTCTTCTCTACCTCGCCAACCAGCCCCTGCGGGCCGACTGCCTTCCGGAGCTCGACTGTCGCTCGCCCCTGGCCGATGGGCTGAGCCAGGGAGGGATGCTGGTCACCTGGTTCGCGCGCACCTGCGTCGCGCAGTCGTGCGAGCTGCCGCCCGCGACGCTCATGTCGATCGGCAACCGGCAGGGTGTCGAGGTGGCCCTGACCAACGGCTGCGACGAGACCGGATTCACCGAGCGCTCGGCCTACTACGTCACCGTCACCCCGCAGCGGATCGACGCCCTGTTCATCTGTGCGCGAGACCCAAGCGCGGCGACGCGTTCCGCCTTCCTTGGCTTTCTCGATGCGATCCAGTGGCGGATCCCCTGACCGCCGGGCCCTATACTCAGTCGACACCTGAGCGGAGGCGTCATTGATCGACCCGGCAATCCTCTCTCCAGAGGCAACCTCCACCAGACTGCGGCGCGCGTACGGATTCGATGAGGTGGCGCTGGTGCCGGGCGCCATCACGGTCGACCCCGCCGAGATCGACCTCAGCACCGAGGTCGGGGGCCATCGGCTCCAGATCCCCTTCATCGCGGCGGCCATGGACGCCGTCGCGGACGTCGACTTCGCGGCCCGCATGAGCCGCCACGGTGGCCTCGCCTTCATCAACCTCGAGGGCCTCTACACCCGCTACGAGGACGCCGGCCCGATCATCGAGCGCGTCACAGCGGCTGCGTCGAGCCAGCAGGCCGCCGAGCTGCTGGCCGAAGCGTATGCCGCTCCCCTGCGCGACGAGCTCATCACCGCCTTGATCACGCGAGTCCGGGCGCAGGGCGGCATCGCGGCGGTCGCGACCACGCCCGGCTCTGCATGGCACCACGCCGAGGTGGCGGCCGAGGCTGGGGCGGAGCTCTTCCTGGTCCAGTCGCAGGTCTCGAGCGCGCAGCACATCTCGACCGGGGGTCGGGTGCTGTCGCTGGCCGACCTGACCGGGGCGTTGAAGATCCCGGTCCTGGTCGGCAACACGGTGAGTGGCGAGGCCGCCTACCAGCTGATGCACCAGGGGGCGGCCGCGATCCTCGTCGGCGTCGGGCCGGGGGCCGCGTGCACGACGCGCGAGGTGCTGGGCATCGGCGTCCCGCAGGTCAGCGCAACCCTCGAGGTTGCCGCGGCGCGAGATCGGTATCAGCTCGAGACCGGGCGCTACGTGCCGGTCATCACGGATGGCGGGATGAAGACCGGCGGCGACATCGCCAAGGCGATCGCAAGCGGGGCCGATGCGGTGATGCTCGGCTCACCCTTTGCCGGCGCGCTCGAGGCTCCGGGGCGCGGCTTCAACTGGGGGATGGCGGCCCCCTCGCCGACGCTGCCGCGCGGGACGCGGATCAAGATCGGCGAGCGATTGCCGCTCGAGCAGATCCTCTTCGGCCCCGCCCACACGACACATGGGACCCAGAACCTGGTCGGGGCGCTGCGCCAGTCGATGGCGTCGCTCGGGGCGCGGACCATCAGCGAGATGCACAAGGTCGAGATGGTGATCGCTCCGTCGATCGCCACCGAGGGAAAGTCCTGGCAGCTCGCCAGCAGGGAGTGATGGACGAGCCATCATCACCGCCGACCCGCGGGCGCACCGTCCACGGCGAGGCGGCGAACGCCGGCCATCGGGTCCTTGCCCCTGACGACGCCGAGGTCGAGGCCTACCTCGAGCAGGCGCTTCACGCGCCGCCCCCGGAGCGAGCCGGCGAGGTCCCATCCGAGCCCGATACCGTCGTCATCCTCGACTTCGGAAGCCAGTTCGCCCAGCTGATCGCTCGTCGCGTCCGGGAGCTGCACGTCTACAGCGAGCTCCTTCCGCACGACACGCCGTGGGCCGAGATCGAGCGTCGGCGACCGAAGGCGATCATCCTCTCCGGCGGTCCGTCATCGGTCTATGACGAGGGCGCGCCGCATCCCGATCCGTTGATCTGGTCCGGTGGGATCCCGGTCCTCGGCATCTGCTACGGGCTGCAGCTGATGGCCCAGCAGCTCGGCGGTGAGGTGGCTCCCAGCAGCAAGCGGGAGTACGGCCCGGCATCGGTCCAGATCACGAGCGAGGACGGGCTCTTCCGCGGCCTCGACCGGCGCCAGCCGGTCTGGATGAGCCACGGCGACCGCATCGTCCGTCCCCCGGCCGGATTCGTGACCACCGCCGAGACCGAGACGAGCGCCTTCGCTGGCCTGGCCGATCCGGCGCGCAGCCTGTACGGGATCCAGTTCCACCCTGAGGTGGTCCATACACCGGCAGGCCGCGAGATCCTGCGCAACTTCGTGATCGAGATCGCCGGGGCGCGCGCCACCTGGACGCCGGCCAGCTTCGTCGAGACGACGGTGGCGGAGATCCGCGCACGGGTCGGCGATGGCAGGGTGATCTGCGCCCTTTCTGGCGGGGTCGACTCCGCCGTGGCTGCAACGCTGGTGCACCAGGCGATCGGTGACCAGCTGACCTGCATCTACGTCGACCACGGCCTGATGCGCAAGCGCGAGTCGGAGCTGCTGCGCGGTACCTTCGCCGAGAACCTCGGGATGCGGCTGGTGATGGTCGACGCGCGGGAGCGGTTCCTGCGGCGCCTCGCCGGAGTCGAGGATCCGGAGGAGAAGCGCCGCATCATCGGCGACGAGTTCATTCGCGTCTTCGAGGAGGAGGCGGCCAAGCTGGGGCAGATCGACTTCCTGACCCAGGGCACCCTCTACCCCGATGTCATCGAGTCGACGACCGCCGAGACGAAGACCGCGGCCAAGATCAAGACACATCACAACGTCGGCGGCCTGCCGGCCGACCTGCGCTTCAGCCTGATCGAGCCGCTGCGCTACCTGTTCAAGGACGAGGTGCGCAACGTGGGGGCGGAGCTCGGCTTGCCGGAGGCGATGGTCCTGCGCCAGCCGTTCCCCGGGCCGGGCCTCGCCATCCGGATCATCGGGGAGGTGACCGCGGACCGGTTGGAGACGCTGCGCGAAGCCGACTGGATCGTGATCGACGAGATCAAGGCTGCCGGGCTGTATCGGTCACTGTGGCAGTCCTTCGCGATCCTGACGCCGGTCCGCTCGGTTGGCGTGATGGGCGACTTCCGCACCTACGCCAACGTGGTGGCCATCCGCGCGGTGACCAGCGACGACGGGATGACCGCCGACTGGGCGCGCCTCCCGTACGATCTGCTGGCGAAGATCAGCTCGCGGATCGTGAACGAGGTCGCCGGCGTCAATCGCGTCGTCTACGACATCAGCAGCAAGCCGCCGGCGACCATCGAGTGGGAGTGATGCGGAGCTAATCCGCGTTGGCGCAGACCTCGGCGCCCTCGCCCTGGCCGTTGCCGGGGGTGCCGACCGGCGGCAGCGGCAGCTCCTGGGCCGGGTTGTGCGCGATGAGCGCTTCCTTGGCTTGGCCGTTGTCGTTCGAGGGGCTGCCGGCGGCCTCGTCGGCGCAGAAGGTCGAGGGCAGCCCGCCGTGATGGAATCCAAGTGCGGTTCCGGGGAGGGCAAGCGATCCGAGCAGGAGGGCAAGGATGAGGAGGCGTTTCATGGGGTCACTCCGCTAAGGTCCTACCTTTTTCACTACGGCCTGCGTTACCGCCAGGCCACGGCCCCATTGCGGTGGAGGTGACCTCGCCCATTCCCGGGTAGGATGCGGACCACATGTCCAGCTGGTTCGACAAGCTTCTGGAGGAGCTCCAGCGCCGCCAGGCTGAGCAGGATGCCCGCCGCGAGGGCCGGCCGATCCCCTCGTTCGGGCCCCGACGGACCGGCGGCAACGGCCATGACCAATCCGCCGACGAGGACGAGCCGTCACCGTTCGGGCCACGACAACGGCGCGTCCTCAGGCCGGGTGGGACGGGGCGACCGCCGCGCTGGGGACTGCTGATCGGCATCGCGATCGTCGCGATCATTGTCTTCGGCTTCCTGGGTGGCATCGTCAACCTGATCACCGATCTGATGTGGTACGGCGCCCTGGATCGCACCAGCGTGCTGACCACCCGACTCTGGTCGCAGGTCGGCCTCTTCGTGGTCGGCTTCCTGGCCTTTGCGCTGCCGGCCGTCGCCAGCATCCTGCTCGCCCGCCGGATCGCGCCGCAGGTGCCGGTCCGACGCATCGGGCAGTTCGAGATCCCGGACGTGTCGCGCGCCGTCACCTGGGGGCTCATCGGCCTCGCCCTGCTGCTCGCCCTCATCTCGGCGGCCGCCTGGAGCGGGAGCTGGGAGACCGTCCTCCTCTTCGTCAACGGCGGCGATTTCGGGTCCAAGGACCCGAACTTCCACCGCGACATCGGCTTCTACGTCTTCGATCTCCCGTTCCTGCGCTTCCTGCAGGGCTGGGGCATCGCCAGCCTGATCGGGATCCTGCTGCTCAGCCTGGGGGCCTACGCGGCGGGCGCCATGCGCTGGCAGTTCCGGCTCACCACGTCGGTGCGGGCGCACCTCTCGATCCTCGGCGCCCTGCTGCTCATCCTCATCGCGGCCGGCTACCAGCTCGACATCCCCGAGCTGTCCTACTCGACGAGCGGCTATGCCTCGATCCAGGCAGCCACCTATACCGACATGAACGCCCAGCTGCCCGCCTACGTGATCCTGACCTTCGTCGCGCTGGCGTCGGCGACGCTACTCCTCCTCAACATCTGGATCCGGACGCTGTGGGCGCTGGTCCTTGCCGGCGGGGCGTGGTTCGTCCTCTCCATCGCGGTCGGCGCGCTCTACCCCGCCTATGTGCAGAACATCCAGGTCAACCCGAACGAGCTGAACGTCGAGCGTCCGTACATCGCCAGGCACCTGGCCTCGACGAGGGCGGCGTTCGACCTCGACACGATCGAGCAGCGCAGCTTCACCGGTGAGCAGCCGCTGACCGAGGCCGTCTTCCAGCAGGACGCCGCCACCATCGACAACCTGCGGCTGTGGGACTACCGCCCGTTGCTGATCACCTTTGGCCAGGACCAGATCCTGCGGCGCTATTACGACTTCCTGGACGTCGACATCGATCGCTACATGGTCGACGGCAGCGAGCGCCAGCTCATGCTCAGCGCTCGCGAGCTGGACGTCGACAAGCTGGCCGAGGACGCCAAGACGTGGACCAACGAGCGGCTCGTCTATACCCACGGCTACGGGATCACCGCCGTGCCGGTCGACGCGGTGACTGACCAGGGCCAGCCCGACTACCTCGTCAGCGGCATCAACCGCGAGGCCAGCCTGCCGGTCGAGCAGCCACGGATCTATTTCGGCGAGGAGACGGACACCTACGTCATCACCGGGACCGACACCGAGGAGTTCGACTACCCGCTCGGCGAGTCCAACGAGGCGGGAGCCACCACCGTCTGGAACGGGACGACGGGTGTGGCGGTCGACAACCTGTTCAGCCGGGCCCTCTTCGCGATGCGCTTCGGCGACCTGAACATGCTGATCAGCAACCAGCTCACATCCGAGTCGCAGATCCTCTTCCGGCGGGCCATCACCGAGCGGGTGCCGGAGCTGGCGCCGTTCCTCGCCTACGACCACGACCCGTACATCGTCACTGCGGCGGGCCGCCTGCTGTGGGTGTGGGACGCCTACACCGTGACGAACCGCTACCCGAACGCTCAGCCGCTCGGCGACGACAGCCCGTTCCCCGGCGCGAACTACGTCCGCAACAGCGTCAAGGTCGTGATGGACGCCTACGACGGCACGGTCCACTTCTACATCACCGACGCGAACGAGCCGATCGTCGCGGCCTGGGCAAAGGTGTTCCCGGGTCTCTTCGAGCCCCTCGCGGCGATGGAGCCCGAGCTCCAGGCCCACCTCCGCTACCCCGAGGACCTGTTCATCGCCCAGAACCAGTCCTACCGGCTGTATCACCTGCCGGCGACCGATAACGGCGCGACCGTCTTCTACAACCAGGACGACCGCTGGGCCATCCCGGAGGACGTGGTGGCCGAAGGGCGCCCGATGGAGCCGTACTACGTGATCATGCGCATCCCCGGCGAGGAGGAGGCCGAGTTCGTCCTGATCCAGCCGCTCGTGCCGGAGCAGCGGCCGAACATGATCGCCTGGACCGCGGCCCGCATGGATCCGGGCGTCTACGGCCAGCGCATCGCCTTCCACTTCCCGAACGACACCTCGACCGATGGACCGGCGCTGGTGGAGGCGCGCATCGACCAGGACGACGCGATCAGCGCTCAGTTCAGCCTCTGGGATCGGTCCGGCTCGTCGGTCATCCGCGGCAACCTGCTGGTGCTGCCGATCGGCGAGAACGGGCTGCTCTACGTCGAGCCGGTCTTCCTCCAGGCGGAGGGTGCGCCCTTCCCGGAGTTCGTGCGGCTGATCATGGTCAGCAGCGACCGCGTGGCATTCGCCGAGGATCTCCAGGGCGCGATCGAGCAGGTGCTCGGCGAGGCCCTGCCACCACCGCCCGACGGCGGCGGAGGCCTGCCCGAGGACGTTGCCGGGCTGGTGGCCGAGGCGAACCGGCTGTATGCCGAGGCTCAGGCGGCCCTGGCACGCGGAGAGCTGGGCACGTACCAGGCGCGGCTGGACGCGCTCGCGCCGGTCCTGCAGCGGCTGGCCGAGCTGACCGGCGCTCCTGTGGAGCCATCGCCGAGCGCGTCTCCCTAGCGGCGTGGACGTCCTGGTCCTCGGCTCCGGGGCGCGCGAACATGCCCTGGCCTGGCGCCTGGCGCGCGACGAGGGGGTGGGACGGGTCCGGGTCGCCCCCGGCAACGGCGGGACGCGAGCCGTCGCCGAATCGATCCCTGGGCTGGACATTACCGATCCGGCCGCCGTCGCGCGCCATGCCGCCCGGGAGCGCTACGACCTGGTCGTGATCGGGCCGGAGGGGCCGCTGGCCGCCGGCGTGGCCGATGCCCTGGCGACGGCCTCCGTCCCAGCCTTCGGCCCGAGCCGATCAGCCGCTCGCCTGGAGTCGTCGAAGGCGTATGCCAAGGGCCAGATGCAGCGCGCCGGCGTGACGACCCCTCGAAGCGCCACGTTCACCGAGGAGGACGCCGCGATCGCCCATGCCCGGACGCAGGATCGCGCGCCGGTGGTCAAGGCCGACTGGTTGGCGGCCGGCAAGGGCGTGGTCGTGCCCGATACGCACGATACGGCGGAGGCCGCCATCCACGAGCTGCTGCGCGACGCGCCGCCGGGCGCCCGCGTCCTGCTGGAGGAGCGCCTGACCGGACGGGAGGTCTCGGTCTTTGCCCTGGTCAGCGACGAGTCGGTCGTCCCGCTCGGCGCAGCCTGCGACTACAAGCGGCTGCGCGACGGCGACGACGGGCCGAACACCGGCGGGATGGGCGCCTACGCACCGGTTCCATGGTTCGGCCCGGCACAGGTCGAGGAGACCGTCGCGACCGTCTTCGAGCCGATCGCGTGGCGCATGGCCCGCGACGGGACGCCGTACCGGGGGGTCCTGTACGCCGGGCTGATGCTGACGGTGGCCGGCCCGATGGTGCTCGAGTTCAACGCCCGCTTCGGCGACCCCGAGGCGCAGGTGCTCCTGCCGTTGCTGGATGGAGCCCTGGCCCAGTCACTGCTCGGCGTGGCGACGGGAGACCGGGGCGCGATGCAGGGGGCAATCGCCCTCCGCGGACAGGCCGCGGTCGGGGTGGTGGTTGCGTCCGAGGGCTATCCGGGAGACTCGGTCACCGGTCGTCCGCTGCTCGGCGCCGAGCCGTCAACCGCCTCCGATGGCGGACCACTGCTCTGCTTCCATGCCGGCACGCGACCGGGCGGCGAAGGGTCGTATCTCACATCGGGGGGCAGGGTGGCCACCTTCGTGGGGGTCGGCCACGACCTGGCCGCGGCGCGCGAGACGGCCTACCAGGGCGCCGAGGCCAGTCAGCTGGACGGCGGGCAGCACCGGGGCGACATCGGCCTGCGCGAGCTCTAGCCGGGCGGCTTGAGCGCCCCCACGATCCGCTGCTTCGAGCTGCAGGATCCGCTCCTCGAGCGCTTCCACGTGCTTGAGGATCTCGGTGTTGCCGTGCAGCAGCCGTTCGTTCTGCTTATCGGCGACGTCGGTCTCCTCGGCGGCGTGCTCCAGCGTCAGCCGGTCGCGCTGTGCGGCCCGGTTGCCGGCCAGCAGGATGAGCGGCGCGGCATAGGCCGCCTGGGTGGAGAAGGCGAGGTTCAGCAGGATGAAGGGATACGGGTCGAACGGCTTGCTGAGCAGGTAGGCGTTGCCGGCCACCCAGAGGCCGACCAGCGCCGTCTGCAGGATGAGGAATCGCCAGCTACCCAGGAACCCCGTCACCCGGTCCGCGATGCGCGCCCCGAGCGGCGCCTCATCGAAGAACTCGACGTTGACCGGGTGACGGCTCGCTGGCCGTGGCGCGGACCTTCTCGACATCTCATTCCTCCAGACTCGCCCGCGGTCGGCCGACGGCCGCTCGCCTGCGGGATATCCTAGGACCCGATGACCTCAAACCCCCTGGTCGCCGTCATCTGCGGCTCGCGTTCCGACCTGCCCGTGCTCAAGGGATGCTTCGAGGTGCTGGATGAGTACGCGATCCCGTGGGAGGCGAGCGTCATCAGCGCGCACCGCCAGCCGGAGGCGCTGGCCACCTACGTGCGGGAGGCGGAAGCGCGCGGCATCCGGATCTTCGTGGGCGCCGCCGGGATGGCCGCGCATCTGCCCGGCGTCCTCGCCTCCCTGACGGCGCGCCCCGTGATCGGTGTGCCGCTCGATGCCGGGACGCTCGCCGGCGCCGATGCGCTCTACAGCGTGGTGCAGATGCCGCCCGGGGTGCCGGTGGCGGCGGTCGCCATCGGGTCCGCCGGTGCGAGGAATGCAGCGCACCTGGCGGCCCGCATCCTCGCGCTCGGGGACCCCACCCTGGCCGCCCAGGTCGATGCGGTGCGCGCGAAGCTGGCCGGCGCGGCGGAGCTGGATATCGACCCGAGATGATCGACCGCTATGCGCTGCCGGAGCTGCGCGAGCTCTTCTCGGAACAGCACAAGCTGGACCTCTGGCTGCGGATCGAGCTGTTGGCGGTGGAGGCCAGGCATGCCGCCGGGCAGGTGCCGGATGACGACTGGAAGCGGATCCGCGCCTCGACCGGAAGCGTCGACGGCGGGCGAGCGCGCGAGATCGAGGCGGAGTCACAGCATGACGTGATCGCGTTCCTGCGATCGGTCACCGAGCGGATGGGCCCGGAGGGACGCTGGCTGCACTTCGGCCTGACCAGCTCCGACGTCCTGGACACCGCCACCGCGGTCGTCCTGCGCGACGCCACCGCCTTCGTCGAGGAGGAGCTGGAGGAGCTGGCGGTGGTGGTGCGTGGCATCGCGCTCGAGCATCGGTCCACCCCGATGGTGGGCCGCAGCCACGGCATCCATGCCGAGCCGATCACTTTCGGGTTCAAGGCCGCCGGCTGGCTGGCGGAGGTGCAGCGCGACCAGGCGCGGCTGGCACGCGCCCGGGAGGGGATCGCGGTCGGCAAGATCTCCGGCGCGGTGGGCACGCACGCCCACGTCAACGCCGAGGTGGAACGC
>DASYRA010000056.1:0-28918 GCA_036004845.1 Candidatus Limnocylindria bacterium | reverse complement strand
GTACGCTCCGGAGGAGGAGCAGCGCTGAGGAAGATGCGCGGGGTCGGGCAGCTGGCCCTGCATTCCACCGACCCGGGCCGGACCGCCGAGTTCTACGAATCGGCGTTCGGCTTCCGGCGCCGGGCGGCCGACGAGGGTGGCGTGGACCTGGAGCTCGGCGGCTTCGAGCTCAGCTTTCGTCGGGCCGAGCGAGCGGCACGGGACGGGATGCAGATCGGATTTCGGGTCGACACCGCGTCCGAGGTGGACGGCTGGGCCCAGGACCTGGCCCAGCGCGGGTTTGCGCTGGTGGGGCCGCCGTCAGGCGACCGATACGAGGGGACGCGCTCATTTCGCGTCGCCGATCCCGACGGGCGGCAGGTCGCGATCTTCTACCACTACCCGGCCTGAGGGTGCCCGCGTTGACCCGTTCGAGGGCCCCGGTGTATAGTCGGCCGGCGTTTGCGCATCGGTGTGGGCCACGCGTCCGGATCGGACGGTGGCTCATTTGTTGAAGGAGCGGCAGCACTCATAGCCAAGGATCTCCGAATCAATGACATGATCCGCGTCCGCGAGGTGCGGGTCATCGACGATGAGGGCCAGCAACTCGGCGTCCTGCCGACCGCAGAAGCCATGGCGCTGGCGCAGGAGAAGGGACTCGACCTCGTGGAGGTCGCTCCCGCCGCGGTGCCACCGGTGTGCCGCATCCTCGACTACGGCCAGTACAAGTACGAGCTGCAGAAGCGCGAGCGCGAGGCGAAGCGAAAGCAGAAGTCACAGACGTTCAAGGAGATCCGGCTTCGGGTCAAGATCGACGTCAACGACCTGCGGACCAAGCTGCGACGAGCGGGGGAGTTCCTGGACGAGGGCGACCGCGTGAAGGTCACCGTCCAGTTCCGGGGACGCGAGATGAGCCATGCCAACCTGGGGCGTGACCTCCTCGATCGGGCGTCGGCGATGCTCGAAGAGAAGGGCGTCGTGGAACGGCCACCGCTCCTCGAAGGCCGCAACATGTTCATCGTGATGGCCCCGCCGGAGAAGCGGGTCGAGAAGAAGACCAACGGGGCGGACGGAGCGACACCCGCATCGGCCTCACATGGCGAAACGATCGGCGACGCGCTCGTCGCGAAGGGGCTCAGCGTCGAGCCCGAACCTACGGAGCAGGCCCAACATGCCGAAAATGAAAAGCCACAAGGGAACAGCCAAGCGGTATAAGAAGACCGGCTCCGGCAAGTGGGTTCGCCCGAAGGCGGGGAGCGGCCACCACCTCGAGATCAAGTCGAGCAGCCGCAAGCGACGGTACGCCGGCAAGACGAACGTCGATCCCGTTCACGCCAAGCAGCTGACGCGGCTGCTGCCATACAGCTAGAGACCAGACCGACATGGCCCGAGTCAAGCGCGGGGTCACCGCGCACAAGCGTCACAAGCGGCTACTCGCCCAGGCGGCGGGGCGTCGCGGCACGCGTTCGAAGCTGGTTCGGCCGGCCCGTGAGGCGCTCTTCCATGCCCTGGTCTACGCGTACCGCGACCGGCGCGACCGGAAGCGCGACATGCGCCGGCTTTGGATCGAGCGTATCAATGCCGCGTCCCGGCAGCACGGGATGCCCTACGGCCGCTTCATCGCCGGCCTGAAGTCCGCCGGGGTGGAGGTCGACCGCAAGATGCTCGCCGACCTCGCGATTCGCGACGCCGGGGCCTTCGGCAAGATGGTAGAGATGGCCAGGGCATCGTTTAGCGGCTGACCGGCGTCTCGTCCGACGCCGGCCCCCGGCCCTGCTCCGAATGCGGAGCGGGGTCGTTTGTTTTCCCCGATGATTCGAGAGCACTGATGAGCGACCTCGCCGAACGCCTCCAGCAGCTTCAGACCGACGCCCTCGCCGAGATGGCCGCGGCCACCGACGCTCCGGCAGTCGAGGAGCTGCGCGCGGGGCTGTTCGGCCGATCTGGCCGCCTGACCGCGCTCCTCCGAGGCCTGGCACAGGAGGACCCCGCGGCGCGGCCGGCCACCGGCAAGCTGGCCAACGCCGTCCGCGACGCTCTCGAAGCCGCCATCGAGGCGCGTCTCGCCGCCCTCGTCGCGGCAGACGCGAGCACGCGGCTCGCAGATGAGACTCTCGACATGAGCGCCCCCGGGCGCCCGTGGCGGGCGGGACACCTGCACCCCACCATGACCGTCGAGCGCGACCTGCGTGAGATCTTCCACGCCTTCGGTTTCGAGGTGTTCGAAGGTCCGGAGATCGAGACCGACGCGATGAACTTCGAGGCGCTGAACATCCCGCCCGACCATCCCTCGCGGGACCTGTGGGACACGCTGTACGTCGCGGACGAGGGGCCGGGCCCGCGCCAGCCGGCGGCGGACGGGACGATCCTGCGAACTCATACCAGCCCGGTCCAGATCCGGGCGATGCGTGCGCTGACGCCCCCGATCCGCGTGATCACCCCCGGCCGCTGCTTCCGCTACGAGGCGGTCGACGCGTCGCACAACTTCGAGTTCTTCCAGGTCGAGGGCCTGGTGGTCGACCGCGACACGAGCCTCGCCGACCTCAAGGGGATGCTCGAGGAGTTCGCGCGGGCCCTGTACGGGGAGTCGACCCGGACGCGGTTCCGCCCGGGCTACTACCCCTTCACCGAGCCGAGCGTCGCGTTCGACGTCAGCTGCCTGGTATGCGGCGGCCCGGGCTGCCCCGCCTGCGGCAGGTCGGGCTGGATGACGATCCTGGGCGCCGGCATGGTGCACCCGACGGTGCTGCGTGCCGGCGGCATCGATCCGGAGGAATTCCAGGGCTACGCGTTCGGGATGGGGCTCGATCGCATCACGCTGCTGCGACACGGCATCCCGGACCTGCGCCTGCTGATGAGCGCCGACCTGCGCTTCCTCGAGCAGTTCCCGGCGGGGCGCTGAGTCGATGCGCGTTCCACTCTCCTGGCTGCGCGAGTACGTGGACGTCGACCTCTCGCCAGAGGTCCTCGCCGAGGAGCTGACGATGCAGGGCCTCGAGGTCAGCGGCATCGAGGTGTCGGGCGCGGACTGGTCCGATGTGGTGGTCGGGCGGCTTCTCAGCATGGAGCGGCATCCGAACGCCGACAAGCTGTGGCTGACGAGCGTGGACGTCGGCGCGGGTGAGCCGCTGCAGATCGTGTGCGGCGCCGACAACATCGCGGTCGGCCAGCTCGTCCCGGTGGCCCTGGTCGGATCGGCGCTGACCGGTGGCCGCCGCATCGAGCGCACCAAGATCCGGGGCGTCGAGTCGCAGGGGATGCTCTGCTCCGCCATCGAGCTGGGGCTGGGCGACGACGCAGAGGGGATCCACATCCTCGGCACCGGCGATGAGCTGCCGCTGGGCGCCGACCTTCGTCCGCTGCTTGGGGAGGTCGTGCTGGACGTCGACGTCAAACCGAACCGCGGCGATGCGCTGTCGATGGTCGGCGTCGCCCGCGAGGTGGCCGCCTTGGCGCGGACATCGGTGCGACTGCCCGAGACATCGGTCGACGAGGATCCGGCGCTGGCGGTGGGGGAGCGGGTGCAGGTGCTGATCGAGGATCCCGAGGGCTGCCCGCGATTCACGGCGCGCTGGTTCGAGGGGATCGGAAACGGAGCCTCCCCGGGGTGGATGCAACGCCGCCTGCTGGCGGCGGGGATGCGCCCGATCAGCGCCGTGGTGGACGTCACCAACTACGTCATGCATGAGCTGGGCCAGCCGATGCACGCGTACGACGCCGATGCGGTGCCGAACGGCCGGATCGTGGTGCGCCGAGGCCGTGACGGCGAGGAGCTCGAGACGATCGACCACGAGGTGCGCACGCTCGACGGAAGGATGCTGGTGATCGCCGACGAGGCATCCGCGATCGGCCTGGCCGGGATCATGGGTGGCGCCGGCACCGAGGTCACCGAGAGCACGACCCGCGTCATCCTGGAGTCGGCCATCTTCCACGGGCCGATGATCAGAAACACGGCGCGCCGGCTGGGCCTCCGCTCGGAGGCGAGCCTCCGGCACGAGAAGGGAATCGGGCATCACCTGCCGCGGCTGGCACTGGACCGTGCGGCGCGCCTGCTGGCGGAGGTTGCCGGCGCCCGCGTGGCCAAGGGGATCGTGGACAACGACCCGGAGCCTCGACCACGACGCGTCGTGACGGTGGAGGTGGCCCGCGCTGAGCGGCTGCTGGGGCTTCCCCTGGATCCGGCGCGGGTCGCGGAGCTGCTGGCACCCCTGGACTTCGCGGTCGCGCCAGCCGGAGACGGGTTCCTGGAGGTGACGGTGCCCGCGCATCGCCTCGACGTCGTGGCGCCGGAGGACGTCGCCGAGGAGATCGCGCGCAGCCACGGCTATGGTCGGATTCCGGCACGGCAACCGCAGCCCGCCCTGCCCCCGTTCCTGCCCGATCCGAGCGAGCCCCGGCATCGGCTGCGGCGGGTGCTGGCGGGGCTCGGTCTTGACGAGGTCGTGACCCACGCCCTGATCGGGCCGCTCGATCTGCAGCGAGCCGGCCTCGACCCCGCCGAGCCCGGGCTCGTCCGAGTCGCCAACCCCCTTGCCGAGGCGCACAGCATCCTCCGTCCGTCGATGGCCCCGTCGATGATGGCCTCGCTCGCGGAGAACGTTCGGCAGCGCCAGACGGATGCGTGGATCTTCGAGGTCGGCAAGACCTACTGGAGCGACACCGCGAAGGGCCCGTCCTGGGCGGACACAGCGGGGACGGGAAGGTTCGAGGCCTGGCACCTCGGCATCGCACTGCTCGGATCGCCGGTGGCGCGCTCACCGCGGACTGACCCGCGCCCCGCCGACGTGGCCGACCTGAAGGGGATCGTGGAGGCGATGCACGCCGCGCTCGGCGTGCCGGAGCCCGCGTTCCGAGCCGAGACGCCGGAGGAGCTGCATCGGCACCTGCATCCCGGGCGCGCGGCACGCATCCTGGATCCATCCGGTCGCGCATACGGCAACCTGGGCGAGGTCGACCCTTCGGTGGTGGCCGCCTGGGACCTGCCCGGCAGGCCGGTGATGGTGGTCATCAACGTCCCGCAGCTGCTCGCGCTGGCCGAGCCGGTGGTGCGGGCAGCGACGATTCCGGCGGCGCAACCCCTCGATCGCGACCTGGCGGTGGTGGTCGACGACGCCACCCTCGTCGGCGAGGTGCTGCGGATCCTGCGCGACAGTGCGGGTCCGCTCCTCGCGACGTCGCGCCTCTTCGACGAGTACCGAGGGCCGCAGGTCGGCGAGGGAAACGTCTCGTACGCGATCTCGCTGCGCTTCCAGCCCGAGGCCGCGGGTGATGAGCGGGCGGTGGAACGAGCCATGAAGCGCATCACCGGGGCCCTGCAGCACCACCTGGGCGCCCAGATCCGCTGACCGCCGCCTTCCCCGGCGCGGGGCGGGCTGCTAGGCTTGCCATCGGCCGAGCGGGACACCGCTCAACCCTTCAGGGAGGCATCCATGGAATTCCTGCAGAGGCTGGGACCGATCGACCTGTTCATCGTGGCTGTCCTGGCTGTTGGCGTCTTCGCGGGCTTCATGCAGGGCATGGTCCGATTCGCACTGAACATCGTCGTCGTGATCGTCGCGTTCATCATCGCCGGCCTGCTGCGGGATCCGCTCGACGGCATCATCAGCGGCTGGAACCTCTTCGAGGCCGAGCTCCGTCTCCAGCTCGTCTTCCTCCTCCTCTTCATCGGCCTCACGATCGCGGGCTGGTTCATCGTCCGGGTCTTCTGGAAGGGGACCCGTCTGCCGATTGCCAAGCAGCTCGACGAGCTTGGCGGCGCGGTGCTGGGCTTCGTCTTCGCTGCTCTTACGATCGTGCTGACGCTGGTCGTGATGGACACCTTCTTCCAGACTGCCCCGGACGAAGCAGTTGATTCGGCGGGCCCCCTGACGGCCTTCTACGAGGCGATGGATTCGTCAGCGCTGGTCGACCTCTTCCGCGCCACGCTGATCCCGACCCTCGGTCAGGCCGCGCGCCCATTCGTGCCACCCGACATCGCCGAGTTCCTGAACGGGTCGTGATCCCGGCGGCCGCCTTGAGCGGGCGTCCCTCGCCGATCGACGACCGCGGCTGGTTCGACCGCTCGGCGGCAGAGGTGGCGCCCGAGCTGCTTGGCGCGGTGCTGGTCCACGACACGCCGTCTGGCCGGATCGCGGGCCGAATCGTCGAGGTGGAGGCCTACCTGGGGCCGGAGGACCTGGCGGCGCACTCTGCGGCGGGGCAGACCCCGCGCAACGCCGTGATGTTCGGCCCGCCTGGGCATCTGTACGTGTACTTCGTGTACGGGATGCACCATTGCGCCAACGTCGTGTGCGGCCCGGGCTCCAAGCCTGAGGCCGTTTTGCTGCGGGCCGCTGAGCTGACCGAAGGGGAGCAGCTCGCACGGGTGCGGCGGGGCGCCCTCCCGAGTGCGCGGCTCGCGTCGGGACCGGGCAACCTGGCCTCGGCCTTCGACATCGATCGGGAGCTGAACGGAAGCGATCTGCTCGCCGGGCCGATCCACCTCGAGCACGGCACCCGACCCGACGTCATCGATCGCGCCCCGCGCATCGGGGTGGACTACGCAGGGGCGTGGACCGATCGACCGCTCCGCTACCTGATCCGCGATGACCACCACCGATCGCGACGCTGAACCCGTCGCCGGCGCCGCCGCCGACGCGGGGACGCTGCGCGCGCTCGAGTTCGCGGCCGTCGTGGCGCAGCTCGCGGCCCTGACCGCCTTCGCGCCGTCCCGCGAGCTGGCCGAGGCAGTCATGCCGCTCGCCGATGCGGTGCACGTCCGGCTGCTCCACGACCAGACGGACGAGGCCAGCCGCCTGCTGGCAGAGCAGTCGCAGGCCACCGTCGGAGGTGCCCGCGACGTGCGCCAGGCCCTCGAGCGGGCGCGGCGAGGCGGGCGCCTGGCGCCTCCCGACCTTCTGGACATCGCCGAAACGCTGCGCGCCACGTCCGCCTTTGCCGCCCGGCTCGGCGAGTGGCGGGGGACGCACCTCGGCTCGGTGCGCGACGAGCTGGACGACGCACCCCAGCTGCGAGCGCGGATCGAACGGAGCGTGGACGAGGCAGGGGAGATCCTCGATTCGGCGTCCGCCGAGCTGGCCGCGATTCGCAAGCGGCTGCGAACCGCACAGGACCGAGTGCGCGAGCGACTGAACACGATGCTGCGCTCCAGCACCCTGGCCGGCGTGATCGGCGAGGCGATCGTGACGATGCGCGCCGGCCGGTACGTGATCCCCATCCGGGCCGAGGCCAAGGGCAAGCTCAAGGGGATCGTGCACGACCAGAGCGCCTCCGGCGCAACCCTCTTCGTCGAGCCGCTGACCGTGGTGGAGCTGAACAACACCTGGACCCAGGCGTCGCTCGACGCCGCTCGGGAAGAGGAGCGGATCCTCGACGAGCTGTCGCGGGAGGTGGAGGCGCGCGCCGAGTCGCTGCTCGCCTCCCTGGCGGGGCTGGCCCGCGCCGACCTGTGGATGTCCCGCGCGCGGCTGGGGATGCAGCTCGACGCGGTGCGTCCCCAAACCGTCGATGACGCCGCCGAGCTGCTGTCGGCACGGCACCCGTTGCTCGGGCCGGGTGCGGTCCCGATCGACCTGCGCATCGGTGAGCGATTCGGCTACCGCGCGCTGATCGTGACCGGCCCGAACACTGGTGGCAAGACGGTCTCGCTCAAGACGCTCGGCCTGCTGGCGCTCATGCACCAGGCCGGCCTGCGCGTCCCCGCCGCCGAGGGTGCGCGGCTTCCCGTCTTCGCCCGGGTGATGGCGGACATCGGTGACGAGCAGAGCATCGCCCAATCGCTGTCAACCTTCTCCAGCCACCTCCGCAACGTGGTGCGCTTCGTGGCGGTCGCCGGCCCAGGCACCCTGGTCCTGCTCGACGAGATCGGGGCTGGAACCGATCCCACCGAGGGCTCGGCCCTCGCCATGGCCATCGTCGAGCGGCTCCTCGCCTCGGGCGCGACCGTCGCCGCCACGACCCACTACGCCGAGCTCAAGGCGTTTGCCCAGGAGCACGAGCAGGTCACCAACGCCTCGGTTGCCTTCGACGTGGCGACACTGCGGCCGACGTATCGGCTGGAGATCGGCCTCCCCGGCAAGTCGCAGGCCTTCGCCATCGCCCAGCGTCTCGGCCTTCCTCCCGAGATCCTGGAGGACGCGCGTTCCCGCCTGGCGGCGGAGCACGTGAGCATGGAGGAGACGCTGGCGGCCATCGGCCGCGCCGAAGCCGAGCGCTCCGTCGAGCTGGAGCGTGCCCGGGAGGAGCGCGAGGCCGCCGAGGGTGATCGCGAGCGGGCGCGCAGCGGTGTGGTCCGTGCTCGCGGCGAGGCAGCCCAGATGCTGGCCGATGCACGCCGGGTCGCCGACGAGATCCTCACCCGCGCCGAACGCGAGGTCGATGAGATCCGGCGGGAGCTGACCCGCCAGCGCAACCTGCGCTCGTCCCGCGGCGGGGGAGCGGCAGCCGGCGCGGCCTTCGAGGCGCTCGCCCAGCGAGCATCCCAGGCTCGCTCCGAGGCCGCCGGGACGGACGAGGTCGCCGTCGCGGGCGACGCTGCGCAGCCGCGCGTGGGCTTGTGGGGCCGCAGCCGGACGCTGGGCAGCGCCGGCCGGATCGTGGACGTCAGTGGCCGCACCGGGCGCGTGACGCTCGAGACTGATGACGCCCGGGTCGTGATTCCCGGGGATGACGTGGAGATCGTGGCGGAGCCGATTGCCGGGCCGTCACCCCGCGACGAGGAGATGGCAGAGCTGAAGCGGCGCGCGGCCAGCCGCATCGCGCCACGCCTGGACCTCCGGGGGGAGCGGGTGGAGGCCGCGCTCGAGCAGCTCGCCGCCTACCTCGACGAGGCGCTGCTGGCCGGGCTGGACGAGGCGGTCATCCTGCACGGGGCAGGGACGGGCGCGCTGCGCCGTTCGATCCGGGAGTACCTGGCCAACCATCCGCGAGTGCGATCAACGCGACCGGGGCGGCGCGAGGAGGGGGGCGACGGCGCGACCGTCGCCGAGCTCTAGGCGCTCGGCGACGGCGAGGGGAGGGGGAGCTCGCTGGGCAGCGCGATCGAGGGGAGTGGCTCTGGCGTGGGCGCCGGCGTCGGGATCGGCGTCGGCGATGGCGTTGGCGACGGGCTCGGCGATGGCGTCGAGGTCGGGATCTCACCGGGTGTGCAGGTCTCCACCGGGGCGAGGGGCGCGTCGAAGGCTGGGGTCGGCGAGCGAGGCACCTGGCTCTCCTTGCCGAGGTAGCGCTCGATCCAGATCCGGTTGGCTTCCTCCCAGGTCGGATGAGAGCCCTCGTAGTCGACCAGGTTGAGGTAGACCTTCTCCTCCGGGGCCTGTGGGCCCGGCGACGCGCCGGGTTCGGGCGTGGCCGGCACGGGATCACCGCAACCCGGCTGCCAGATCTTGCCGGTCGCCTCCTCGATCATGAGCTTGACATGCAGCGAGTCGCGCTGCGTGGGCTGGTGGCCGGCGGCGAAGTCCTCGGTCACCGTCTCGGTCGTGAACTCGCCCGGCAGCATGCCGGTCAGCGCGTCGACCTCGACCGAGACGATGTCCGCGGGGCGCGGGAAGTCCCGCGAAGGCAGCTCGTTGGCGGCCGTCACCTCGGCCATGTAGTCGTGCCAGATGAAGGTGGGACCATCGGCGGCGAAGACGTCCTTGATGTCCGAGAAGTCACTGTTGCCGACCCACACCCCGGTGATGATCGCCCCCTCGTCGATGGACGGATCGGCATCC
This sequence comes from Candidatus Limnocylindria bacterium, assembly GCA_036004845.1. Classification (GTDB taxonomy): domain Bacteria; phylum Chloroflexota; class Limnocylindria; order QHBO01; family QHBO01; genus CF-167. The sequence goes on along the minus strand of DASYRA010000056.1, from coordinate 19,223 downwards.
GGTGCCAGGTAGCCGAAGGCCTGCAGGTCGCGGAAGTCGTTGGTGGTGCCGGTCTTGAGAGTCGCGGGACGGCGGCCCTCCTCGGTCGTCAGCTGGAAGCGCCGGCCCCAGACGATGTTGGTGGCGGGGTTGGTGTTGTCGGCCAGGATGTCGGTGACGAGGTAGGCAGCGTCCTCGCTGAGCACCCGCTCGGGCTCGGGCGCGTCGGTCGCGTGGTCGTAGATCACGGTGCCATCGCGGTCGGTGATCGTCGCGATCAGGAACGGCTCGGCCAGCGTTCCGCCGTTGGCGATGGCGCCGTAGGCCCCGGCCAGGTCGAGCATGTGCACGCCCAGGGTGCCCAGCGTCAGGGACGGGATCTCGTGGTCCTTCTGCGTCGGATCCCACTCGAGCCCCAGTCGCTCCGCCATGTCAAGGACGTTCTGCGTGCCGATCAGCTGCTGCGCCTTGGCTACCGGGATGTTCCATGAGTACTTGAGCGCATCCCGCACACGGACCGGACCGCGCTCGTTGCCGCTGGCATTCGGGACCGAGTAGCCCTCGGCGATGATGCCCTTGACGTCCATGAACATCGTCGCCGGCGTGATGGTGCCGCGCTCGAAGCCGGTCGCGTAGGTGATCGGCTTGAAGGCAGACCCGGACTGGCGGTACGCCTGGCCGACGACGTCGTAGGCCGGCTGATGCGCCGGCGTCGCCTCGCCGTAATAGTTGGCCGAGCCGACATAGGCCATCACCGCCCCGGTCCGGTAGTTGATCGTCACTAGCGCGTCGTTGTTGATGTTGCGACCCTGCAGCTGCTTGATCCAGCCCAGCGAGGGCTCCCCGTACTTGGCGATCAGCTGCTCGTCGGTCAGGCGGTCCAGGTCGTAGGCGATACCGGCCCACTTCTCAGCGCTGACCTGGTATCCGTTGTAATCGAGGGTGGTGGTGATGACGAGGCCGCCGCGATCGAGCAGGTCCTCGCCGCCGAGCAGGTCGGCTGCGGCGCGGCGCACGGCGTAGACAAAGTGCGGCGCCTTGTACTGCTGATCCTGCGGGGGTGCCAGGATGACCGGCTCGCGAGCCGCCTGGTCGCGCTGGGCCTGCGTGATGGCCCCGGTCTCGACCATGCCGTCCAGGACGTAGCCCTGGACCCGAACCGCGTCGGCATCGGCCGGGACGACCAGGACGGTATTGCCCGCCGCATCCGTCGTCGAGACGGCCACCTGGGTCGGGTCGAGCGCCGACGGGGCGCGAACGAGCCCCGCCAGCAGGGCGGCCTCCCCGATGCTCAGCTGGTCCTCCGGCGCCGACGAGGTGATGTCCTTGTCGAAGTAGCGGCTGGCGGCGGCCCAGATCCCGTAGGCGTTGTTGCCGTAGTAGACCTGGTTGAGATACATCTCCAGCAGCTTCTGCTTCCCCTCGACCCCGGGATATGCATCGCCCACTCGAAGGGCCAGCAGCGCCTCCTTGATCTTCCGCTCCCATTGCCGGTCGGGGTTGGCCAGCAGGTCGGCGTCGAAGAGGCGGATGCGGACCAGCTGCTGGCAGATGGTCGAGGCGCCGGAGACGGTCTCCGACGCCGAGAAGTTCTGCAGCGCCGCCCGGACGATGGCCTTGAAGTCGATGCATGGGTTGGTCCAGAAGTTCTGATCCTCGGCAGCGACCTGGGCGTCGGCCATCACCGGCGGGATCTTGTCGAAGGTCAGCACCCGCCGCTCCTCGGCGGCGAAGGTGGCCAGCTCCACGCCGTCGGCGGACATGACGCTCGAGCCCTGGCTCAGCTCGAAGTGTTCCAGCTGCGATGGATCGGGAAGGCCGCTGGCGTATGACGCGAAGACCGCGACGACGCCGATGAAGAGCGCAACCGCGAGCGCGGCGAAGGTGCCGAGGATCAGCGCCGGCAGCGGCGCGACCTTCGCGCGGCTGCCTGAGCTGGGGGAGCGAGGCGCCGGCGGCCTGCCTGAAAAGCGGCCCCGGGCCCGCCGCGGGGGCCGTCCGTACATCGGGACCAAGCCTAGCACGGGGGGCGGCGAGAGGCCGATTCGGCCCATATACTCAACCGCCCATGGCGACCCACATCCTCGACGACCTCGACTGGCGCGGTGCGATTGCCCACAGCACCGACGCCGATGCGCTGCGCGCTGCCCTCGACGCCGGCCCGGTCACCTTCTACTGCGGCTTCGACCCAACGCACGAGAGCCTTCACTTTGGGAACCTGGTGCAGCTCGTCACGATGCGGCGCCTGCAGCTCGCAGGCCACGATCCGATCGCCGTGGTGGGGGGAGCAACCGGCCTGATCGGGGATCCGAGCGGGCGGTCGGTCGAGCGCAGCCTGAACGAGGCCGCCGTGGTCGCCGACTGGGTGGAGAAGATCCGGGTCCAGGTGGAGCGCTACCTCGACTTCAGCGGCCCCCATGCGGCGCAGATCGTCAACAACCTCGACTGGACTGCGCCAGTCTCCGCGCTCGATCTCCTGCGGGACGTTGGGAAGCACTTTAGTGTGAACCGCATGCTCGACAAGGAGTCGGTCAAGGCCCGCCTTGACGGGCCGGGGATCAGCTTCACCGAGTTCAGCTACCAGATCCTGCAGGCATTCGACTACCTCGAGTTGCATCGGCGTCACGGGTGCCGCCTGCAGACGGGCGGCAGCGACCAGTGGGGGAATCTGACCGCCGGCGTGGATCTCATTCGTCGGGTGACCGGGGAGACGGTCCACGCGCTTGCCACGCCCCTCATAACCAAGGCGGATGGCACGAAATACGGAAAGACCGAGGGTGGAACGCTCTTCCTGAGCGCGGCATTCACCAGCCCGTATGCGTTCTACCAGTACTTCCTCAACCAGGACGACGCGGACATCGGCACGTTGCTGAGGATCTTCAGCTTCCGATCGCACGCGGAGATCGAGGCGCTCGAGGCTGAGACGACGCAGCATCCGGAGGCGCGTGCCGCGCAGCAGTCACTGGCAGCCGAGCTGACGGAGCTGGTGCATGGGAGCGTCGCGGCTTCACAGGCGGCCTCCGCCAGCGCGGCGCTCTTCGGCCGCGGCGAGCTCGGCGATCTCGACGCCGAGACCCTGGCGAGCGCCGTGACCGAGCTGCCGAGCGCGGAGGTTCGCGGTGCGCTGCCCACCATCACCGACCTGCTGGTAGCTGCCGGCCTGGCCGACAGCCGGACCGCGGCACGTCGCACGGTGGCCGATGGCGGCGCATACCTGAACAACCAGCGCGTCAGCGACCCCGAGCTGGTCCCCGGGGACGGCGACCTCCTCCATGGACGGTGGCTCGTCCTGCGTCGTGGGAAGCGGAGCCTCGCCGCCATCGAGCGGGTCAGCTGACCCCCGCCCAACGCAAACGGCCGGCGCCGAGCCACCTCGGTCGTCGGCCGTTCAGGGGGCGGGACCGGCCCCCGGCAGGACTCCAGGGAGCGTCAGCGCGAGGCCATCTGCTCGCTGGGCTTCATCCAGATCGCCGCGAGCGCCACGATGCCAACGACGAGGTGCAGCAGGTTGTCGGAGGGGTTCTCCAGGTTCGACACGCCAAAGGTGTTCGGGTCGGCGCCCGTTCCGGCGGGCTGCAGGAATCCATAGGCCGCGAAGAAGAGCGCGATGAGCGCCACCAGTCCGACGATGGCACGGTAGTACGGAGCCAGGGCCGTATTCAGCCCGGGCACGAACACAGCGGCCAGGGCAACGACGCCGAGCACCGTGTGCGCGAGGTTCTCGCCGCCGTCGAGCCAGAAGTCAGGAGTTCCCGACTCCGTGAAGACGTTCAGATAGCCCACCAGGCCGAGGAGCAGCAGAACGGCCCCCCCTACGGTCAGAAAGAGCTTTGGATACACCAGACACACCTCCCTCAATCAATGAACAGCGCTGGTCCCACTGGGCACAATACGCGCCGCCGTCAACGGTGTATCAGTGCCCGCGCTCCCCGGCGCTCGCCTTGGCCTGGTGATCGGCGATGACGCGATCGGAGATGGTGGTCGGCACCTCGGCGTAGTGGTCGAGCTTCCAGCTAAACCGGCCACGCCCCTGGGTGATGCTGCGCAGCTCCGTCGCGTAATGGAACATCTCGGCCTGCGGCACCTGGGCACGGAGGTGCTGCATCCCGTCCCCTGAGTCCATCCCCAGCACGTGCCCGCGCTTGGCGGTGATCTGGCCCATCACGTCCCCCATGTAGGCATCGGGGACGACCACCTCCACCTCCAGGATCGGCTCCAGCAGGGTCGGATCGGCCTCAGGAAAGGCACGCTTCAACGCCTGGCTGGCCGCCACCTTGAACGCCATCTCGGAGCTGTCGACGGTGTGGTAGCTGCCGTCGACGAGTCGCGCGCGGAGGTCCACCACCGGGTAGCCGGCGAGCACCCCCTCGGCGAGCGTCTCGCGGAGGCCCTTCTCGACGGCGGGGATGTACTGCTTCGGCACCACCCCGCCCACGATCTTGTCGCCGAATTCGAAGCCAGATCCAGACGGCAACGGCTCGAACTCGATCACGACGTGCCCGAACTGGCCGTGGCCCCCGGTCTGCCGCTTGAAGCGATTGTCGATCTTGGCGGGCTTGCGAATGGTCTCGCGGTACGGGACTCGCGGGCTGCCGGTCCGAACCGATGCCCCGAACTTGCGCTTGAGTCGCTCGACCAGGACATCCACGTGCGCGTCGCCCATCGCCGTCAGGATCGTCTCGCCGGTGCCCTCCTCACGGTGCACTCGCGCGCACGGTTCCTCCTCGAGCATCCGCGACAGCGCCTGCCCGAGCTTGTCGAGGTCGGCCTTGCTCTCCGGCTCGATGCTGACCTGCAGGCTCGGCGCCGGGAACTGGAGCTGCGGGAGGCTCACCGCCTGCGCACGGTCGGCAACCAGCGTGTCGCCGATCTGGGTGCTCGCCAGCTTGGCGACGGCCACGATGTCGCCGGGGCCCGCCTGCGGCATGTTGACCTGCTCCTTGCCGAGGAGGCCGAGGATGTTGCCGATCCGCTCCTCGGCCTTGTGGGTAGCGTTCCACAGGTGACCCTGGGCGTGCAGGGTGCCCGCGACGATCCGGAAGTAGGTGAGGCGCCCGACAAAGGGATCGGCCGTCGTCTTGAAGACCTGGGCCACCAGCGGCGCGGCGGGGTCGGGATCGATGCGCTTCCCGTCGCTCGTGGTCCGTCCGCCGACCTCCGCCGCCGACGGAATGTGCTTGGCGATCATGGCGGCCAGCTCGCGCACGCCGATGTTCTTCAGCGCACTGCCCACGAAGACGGGGACCACGCTGCCTTCGCGCGTCCCCTTGTGCACGGCCGTCTCGATCTCCTCGTCGCTGATCGTCTCGCCATCGAGGTAGCGGGTCATCAGCTCGTCGCTCGCCTCGGCGGCCGCCTCGACCAGCGCCTCGCGGCGAGCCTCCTCGCCCGCCCGCATCTCGTCCGGGATCGGGACCTCGCTGGGTTTGCCGCCCTCATAGACGTTGGCGTGCTGCTCGATGACGTCGACGTAGCCGCGGAAGGCCTCGGCAGACCCGATCGGCAGGTAGACCGGGGCGATCTTGGGGCCGAACTTCGCCTTCAGGCCGTCGAGCACGGCGTCGTAGTTGGCGTTCTCGCGGTCCATCTTGTTCACGAAGATGAACCGCGGCAGCTTGCGCTCCTCCGCCAGCCGCCAGACCTCCTCGGTGCCGACCTCCACCCCCGCAGAGGCGTCGACCACCAGGATGGCGGCATCGACCGCCGCGAGCGCCTCGATCACATCGGCCTGGAAGTCGGCGTAGCCGGGGGTGTCGACCAGGGTGATGCGCGCTCCGTCCGCCTCGAGCGTCCCGATTGCCAGGTTGATGCTCTGCCGGCGCTTCTGCTCATCCGGATCGTGATCGAGCGCAGCGGACCCCGCGTCGACGCTGCCAAGTCGCGAGATGGCGCCGGCGTCGAAGAGCATCGCCTCGGCGAGGCTCGTCTTCCCGGCGCCGCCGTGGGAGATCAGCGCGACGTTTCGGATCCGGTCGGGGGTGGTCGGCTTCATCGGTGCTCCTTGTGCGCGGGTCGCAGAAGCCGAGGCCGATTCCGCCTCGGGCGAATCGTCTAGCCGGGAATGGACATCAATTATAGGGAGGCGGGCCGCTCGGCCGATCCGGCCCCACCGATGGACTGATACGTGGCCAGCAGCCACCCGGGCTCCCGATCGTCGAAGCGGCCGAAGGCCCAGTCCGGCCCGAAGGTGGCCGGCAGGTCAAGGGTGGTGCCGACCGTCCGAAAGTGATGCACCAGCTCGGCGCCGGCAGCGATCGCCGCGGCGAGGTCCGCAGGCAGCAGCCGCAGCGTGTACTGGGTGCCGATCGCCGCGGCCAGGATGGTCCCGCTCGGGTGGACGAGCGCAGGCCCGTCGTAGACCAGCCAGCGAGCGTCCTGCGGGAGCGCCTCGTTCAGCAGGCCCCAGACCCGATCGACCACGGTCGGATGTGTACCGAGATGCCGTGCATCGACGTCGGCCGGCGGCGGGCCGAACGCCGCCTCGGAGGCAGGCCGACCGTGCGAGAGGTAGCCCAGGGCGCCGGCGTTCTCGGCGCGATCGAGGAGGGAGGCCATCGGTCCATGGTAGGGAGGCCACGATGGCATTGCTACAATCGAGCTCCCGCACCGACCGGAGGCCCGATGTCCGGCCACAGCAAATGGTCACAGATCAAACGACAGAAGGGCGTCAACGACGCCAAGCGTGGGGCGCTCTTCACGAAGTTGACCCGCGAGATCATCACCGCCGCGCGCCAGGGCGGTGGCGACGTCGACGGCAACTACCGGCTGCGCATGGCCGTCGACAAGGCGCGCGACGAGAGCATGCCGATGGAGAACGTCAAGCGCGCCATTGAGCGGGCGACCGGTGCCGGGGCCGATGCGGTGCAGTACGAGGAGATCACCTACGAGGGTCTCGGCCCGAACAACGTGGCGGTGATCGTGGCGGCGATGACCGACAACCGGAACCGGACCGCCTCTGAGATCCGCAGCATCTTCACCAAGGTCGGCGGCTCGCTGACCCCCGTCGCCTGGCAGTTCGAGCAGCGCGGCCTCCTGAGCATCCCGCTCAAGGGGAACGATCCCGACGAGGTGACCCTGGCCGCCATCGACGCGGGCGCCACCGACGTCGACAGCCCCGAGGGGGGCGTCATCCTGGTGGTCACCGTGCCCGCCGACCTCGAGCGGGTTCGCGAGTCGCTCGCCAGCGCCGGCTACCCGGCCAGCTCGGCGGAGATCTCGATGGAGCCGACCACCAAGGTCGAGATCTCCGACGAGAAGGCGGCGCGTCAGGTGCTCGGGTTCGTGGAGCGGCTCGAGGAGCTCGAGGACGTGCAGAACGTCTACGCCAACTTCGACCTGCCCGATGCGCTGATGGAGCAGCTGGAGGCATCGGTCGCCTGAACCCGCGCGACGCTACGATGCTGTGGTGATTGCGCTCGGCATCGACCCAGGCACCGCCCGCTGCGGGTTCGGGGTCGTGGCGCTCGACGACGGCCGTCTGCGACTGGTCGACGCGGGCGTCATCCGGACGGAGATGAGCGGAAGCGACGCAGACCGCCTCCGCGCGCTGCACCTGGCCCTGACCCAGCTCCTCGGCCTCCACCAGCCCCAGCGGGTGGGGGTCGAGCGCCTCTTCTTCCAGCGGAACGTGCAGACCGCCATGGCGGTCGGCCAGGCCCGGGGCGTTGCCCTGCTCGCCGCCGCCGAGGCCGGGCTGCTCGTCGACGAGCCGACGCCGAACGAGGTGAAGCTGGCGGTCTGCGGCAATGGCGCCGCCGACAAGGGTCAGGTGGCCGCCATGGTTGCCCGCCTGCTGGGGGTCGCCATGGACGGCGTGCCGGACGACGCGACCGATGCGCTGGCGGTGGCCATCGGCTGCGCCTATCGCGGGATCGGCACCGCCCGCCTGGCGGCCGCCCGGTGATCGGCTCCCTGCGCGGGCCGGTCACGCACGTTGGCCCGGAGCACGTCCTGGTCGAGCTGGGAGGCGTCGGCTATCGGGTCGTCGCCGGACCCTCCCTGCTGGCCCGCCTGCGATTGGGGAGCGAGGCACGCATCTTCGTCCATCACCTCGTCCGCGAGGACCAGCAGGCGCTCTTCGGCTTCGCCTCGCCGGAGGAGCTCGCCTTCTTCGAGCTGCTGATGACCGTCACCGGCGTCGGACCACGACTGGCCCTCGCCATCACCAGCGCCCATGCGGTGACTAAGCTACAGCTCGCCATCGTCACCGACGACGCGGACCTGCTCACCTCGGTCAGTGGCGTGGGACGCAAGACGGCGCTTCGGATCATCCTCGAGCTGAAGGAGAAGATCCACGCGGCAGGGATCGCAGCCGGCGGGGGAGCGAGCACCGACTCGGACGTCGTCGCGGCCCTCGAATCGCTCGGCTACACCGCCTCGGAGGCTCGTCGCGCGGCCGGCGCGGTGGCGGGCAGCGAGGACGGCCTCGACCTGCGCATCAAGGCTGCCCTCCAGGAGCTGGCCCGAAACCGATGATGCTCGACGCAGAGCGCTGGAGCGACCCGCGGGTCGCGGCTCGAATCCTCACCGAGCTCAAGGTCTGGGCGGTCGTTGGCGCGTCCCCCGATCCCACGCGCCCCAGCCACGGTGTCACGCGATCCTTGATGGGCTTCGGCTTCGAGGTGATCCCGATCTACCCACGCGAGACCACCATCCACGGCCTCGCCACCGTGCCGGACCTGCGCACGGCGGCGGCGGCGCGACCCGCCGGCAGCCCGATCGAGGTGGTCGACATCTTCCGCGCCTCGCACCGCGCGGGAGAGCACGTCGACGAGGCGATCGAGATCGGGGCCAGGGCCGTCTGGCTGCAGCTGGGAGTCTGGGACGAGGCCGCCGCTCAGCGCGCCCATGCTGCCGGACTGCTGGTGGTGATGGACCGATGCCCGGCGATCGACTATCCGCGGCTCGCGGTCGGCTGATCCTCAGGCGTCGCGGCGCAGCACCAGCCCAATCTTGCCGAACGGAGGACGCGGGTCCGCGTAGGTCTTGACGCGCGGGTCGGCGTCGCTCTCGACGCCGGGATCCCAGAGGCGGTTCGTCGCCTCGAACGAGACTTCAGTGAGCTGCGGCCACCGTTCCAGCATGCGGCTCCCGATCTCGTTGACAAGGTGCTGGATCGAGAGGCTCACGAACTGGTGGAAGACCGATGCCGTCAGGTCGGCCACCTGCTCGCCCGCCACGTATCGCGCGGGGTCGCGACCCGAGGCATCGGCAGCGTTGCCGTAGCGCCAGCCGATGTCGGACCAGATGTAGAGCGGCCGGTCCGGGCGTTCGGGGAGCGTGGTGTGCTCGTCGCGCGCGAAGTCGGCAAACGCACTGCCGGTGATCTTGATGAGCTGCAGGTCGGTCCTGCCGCACTGGTGGCCCGTGATGACCGCGCCATCCTCGCCGCGCTCCAGGTCAAGCGAGGCGGTCGAGTGGTCGTTGCGGTCGCGGGCGAAGAGGACGTCCGACGCGGCGAACCCGTCCCCATCCTCGGCCGGGACCAGCGCGGCGGGGAACCGCAGCTCGCGGCCATGCATCGTGAGGCGTTCCATGTCGGGATAGGTCGCCAGGAAGGACGACCCGACGTCATACAGCCAGCCTTCCAGCGTGGGCGCGGTCGAGGCCAGGGAGGCAGCGTGCATGAAGTTCTTCATCGTGTCGGTCGCCACCACCCTGCGGTTGTCTCCGCGGGTGTAGGCATCCAGGAAGGCTGTGCCGTGCACCGTCACCTCGAGCTCGGCCGCCATCAGGATGTTCTCTCGGCCGCGGAATGGCGACTCGGGGATCGGGCGCACGTCCCGCAGCGGCGTGCCATAGGTGCGGTAGACCTTCACGTCGGCCTTGCCGTATTGGATCCCGTACTGCATCAGGCGCCCTCGTCGCGGTCGGGGTAGTCACCGCGCAGCTGGCCGAGGCGGTCCGCGGCGATGTCGATCACGTCATCGAGGCCACGGGCCAGCTCCGCGGCCCGGTCGTTGCGCATCGCTGCCTCGATCAGCGGCCCGATCGCCGAGAGCGGCCGGCCGGCCACGAAGACCACGTACCGGAACCCGAAGCGTCCCTCGTACACGTCATTGAGCATCACCAGCTCTTCGAGCATGCCGCCGGACTGCTCGTCCTGCTCCTGCGTCGTGTCGTAGCCCTGTTCCTCGAATGAGGCGGCCGAGACGCTTGCGGGATCGGCGCCCAGGCGCGCGTGCGCGTTGAGCAGCTCGATCTGATCGGCCTCGGGCATGGTGCGGGCCAGCTCGCGGGCCGCCACCAGGAACGCGTGATCGGATTCGAAGGGCCGCGCCGCGGCCAGGCGTTCGAGGAAGCCGCGGGCACCCTCGAACAGCGGCGCGACCTCGTCGACGAACGCCTCGGCGGAGAGGGTGTTGAGGTCGGCGATCGATGGATAGCCCATCAGGTGCCGCGATAGGTCGAGATGCCGAAGGGAGACAGCAGGAGCGGCACGTGGCAGCTGCGCTCCGCGTCGTCGATCCGGATGCCGACCGCCAGGTTCTCGAAGAAGTCGGCGTCGCGATCGAGGGTCGCGGCGTACGCCGCCAGATCGAAGACGAGCTGGTAGTCGCCGACCTGCAGCTCGGTTGCCAGCAGGGAGCGGATCCGCCCATCGGCATCGGTCACCAGCTCGGTGACGAGCTCCGGACGGCCATCCTCCTCGACCCGGAAGAGGGCCACCGGCACGCCGGCGGCGGGGACGCCGAGCTCGAGGTCGAGGACGTGGGTCGAGATCGTGGGACGGGGATCGGCCACTGCTATCCTCCGCGCATGGCGGACCTGACGATCCGGGTTGGCGACCTCCACTTTACCGCCCGATGGGAGCCCGAGGCACCCCGAACGGTGGAGGCGGTGCGCCGCCTGCTGCCGATGCAGTCGCAGCTCATCCATTGCCGCTGGAGCGGCGAGGGGACTTGGATCCCGCTCGGCGACCTGCAGACGGGCGTCGGCTTCGAGCACCACACCTCCCACCCGGCTCCCGGTGAGCTGCTCATCTACACCGGCGACCTCTCCGAGTGCGAGATCCTCGTTCCGTACGGCGCCTGCGCCTTCTCGTCGAAGCTGGGCCAGCTGGCGGGGAACCACTTTGCGACGCTCGAGCCGGATGACGGCTGGCGAGACCGGCTGCGAGAGGTCGGAAGACGGGTGCTGTGGCAGGGTGCCCAGCCGATCGAGATCCGGGAGGCCGGCTGACCGTGGGGCGGGAGTGGCTGGTGATCCTCATCATCGCGGTGGTGGTGCTCCTGATCGCGACGACCGGCAGGCGATCCGGTCGCGGCGGTGGATCAACCGCGGGCCACTACGACCCCGATGCGATCGGCCGCTACACGCTGGATCCGGCCACCCAGGCATACCGCCTCGAGCTGCCGAACGTGGCCCCGCGGGGGAAGCCGATCGCCCCGGGCAGCGGCCCGCCCCACCGCCGACGGCGGCGACGCAGACGGCCCACGGACGGGACGAGTGGCTGACCTCCTTGTTACCGGGGGGCGGGTCGTCACCGTTGGGGGCTCCGTGGTCGCGGACGTCGCCGTCGCCGATGGTCGCATCGTCGAAGTCGGTGAGCGACTCGCCGAGGGATACCCCGGCGCGGCCTCTGTCGATGCGAGCGGATTGCTGGTGCTGCCCGGCTGCATCGACGTCCACACGCACACGAGGCTGCCCAGCGACCCCGAGCCCGACCGTTTCTTCGTCGATTCGGTGGCAGCCGCGTTTGGCGGGACGACGACGTTCCTCGCTTTCAACAATCCCGGGACCGGGATCTCGGATGAGGGCTCGGCCTCGCTCCTCGCCGGGATGCGCGAGTTTCGCGCCCGCACGGAAGGGGAGGCTGCCGTCGACTTCGCCCTGTCGGCGGTGATCAGCGGCCAGCAGGACGACCCGATCGGCGAGCTGCCCACGCTGATCGCGGCGGGCGTGCCGACCGCCAAGGCGTTCATGGTCTATGACTTCCGCCTAACCGATGAGCGCCTCCTCGCCGCACTCCGAGCGATGGGGCGTCACGGCGGGATGCTCGAGGTCCACTGCGAGAGCGCCACGGTCATCGACGCGCTGGTGGCCGATGCCGTCGCGCGCGGCAACGTCGCGTGCCGCCACCATGCCCTCACCCGTCCCACCTACGCAGAGTCGGAGGCGACCCATCGAGCGATTGCGCTGGCCCGGGCGGCGGACGCACCGGTCTACATCGTCCACCTGTCGTGCGCGGACGCGCTGGCAGAGGTCGCTGCGGCCAAGGCGCGCGGCTGGCCGGTCTACGCCGAGACATGCCCGCACTACCTGACCCTGACCGATGCGCGCTACGAGGCGCCCGACGAGCAGGAGGTCATTCGCAGCGTCATCTCGCCGCCGCTGCGCTCCGAGGCCGACCGCGGCGCCCTGTGGCTCGGGCTGCGCGCCGGGGGCCTGGACCTCGTCGCGACGGATCACGTGCCTGACCGGCTGGCGGTCGAGAAGCGCTGCCCCGCACCGCCGTTTCCCCAGATCAGCAACGGGGCGCCGGGCATCGAGACGCTGCTGTCAGTCGTCTACAGCGAGGGAGTGGCCGGCGGGCAGATCAGCGTAGAGCGGATGGTCGACCTGCTGGCGACGACGCCCGCCCGGCTCTTCGGCCTGGCCGGCAAGGGCGCGATCGAGGTCGGGCGCGACGGCGACCTCGTCCTCTTCGATCCGAACGCCAAGCTAACCATTCGACAGTCCGAGCTGCACCACACCGGGGACTTCACGCCCTACGAGGGCCGCGAGGTGCGAGGCGCCATCCGCTCCGTCTTCCAGCGCGGGGCAGCCGTGATCCGGGACGGGGCGTTCGTCGGCAGCCGCGGCAGCGGGCGCTTCCTGGAGCGCGCGATCGCCGCATGACGATCGAGGAGCTGCCCGAATCGCTGCGTTGCCCCGACTGTGGCACGTGGTTGCCACGCGCCGCAGTCGAATGTCCGCAGTGCGGGCGGCCCCGCGACTTCGAGATGGGGACCCCGCCGGACCGATGGAGGCCCTCCCGGCGGATGATGATCGGCGGCGGGGCGGCGGGCGCGATCGTCCTGGGAGGCGCACTCCTCTTCCTGTTGATCCCGCACGACAATCCGGTCCTGGGGCCCAGCCCAAGCCAGCTCGAGTCTGAGGTCGCCTTCGCAACCGTGACGCCGAGCGCGAGCCCGACTCCGAGACCGACGCCCAGCCCGCGCCCCACGGGCACCCCCGCGGCCAGCTCCAGCGCCGCGCCAACGTCGACTCCGCTCCCTCCGTCAGTCGCCCGCGCTCCTCTGCGCCTCCCCGCCTCGATCGTCGATCTCGGAAGGCGCGCGACCGTCCAGGTGGAGAACCTTCGGGTCCGCATCTACGTCGGATTGGACGCGGACATCATCGTGCAGCTCGGGCCTGGCAGCGAGCTCCTGCTGCGAATGGGCCCGATCTCCGTCGACGGATTCGATTGGTACTCCGTGAACTACCAGCCGCTCTACGACGAGCCTCAGCTCGATCAGGGCGGGGGCTACGGTTGGGTGGCTGCGGGGCCTGCAGGGGAGCCGCCCACGTTCATTGCCATCGGGCCTGCACGGTGCCAGCAGGTCCCCGTCACCACGGCGTTGATCGCCTCGATGACGGAGCTTGCCGCCTCCGAGTGCCTGGGGGACGTCTCCTATGAGCTCCACGCCGTGGTTCAGACCTGCTACGAAGGACCCTATGGCCCGTACACCTATGAGCCTGCGTACTTTGGCTTCTCCTGCTACTACATCTTCGAGCTTGGAACGACCGCCTGGCTGCCGATCCACTTCCCGCCCACGGTCGTGCCACCGGACACCCTCGCAAGGGGGGACGTCGTGCGCGTCGTCGGACACGTGAACGACGCGGCTGCTGCGGATTGCCAGGTGAGTACGTCGGAGGCGATCGAGCCAGCGAGCATCGCCATCGAACAGCAGGTCTTCAGCCTGATGTGCCGGAGTGCGTTCGTGCTGAGCGAGCTCGAGGTGACTGGCCACGTCGACATCCCGGACCCCTTCGGGCCCTGACCCACTTCCGTCGCGGGGCCGACCTCGCTTGCTCTTCAATCGCCCAGGATCGGGTAGGCGGCGAGCGTCAGGAACTCGGCGAAGTCGTCGCCGAGGACGAGCTCATCAAGCAACGCCGCGGCATCGGTCCACCGGAAGTCGGGCGCCGAGGCGCGGAGACGGTCGAGCTCTGTGTCTCGGCTCGCTGTGTACAGCTCGGCTGTCATCGGCCTGCCATCGTCGAGCGCCACGCCATGCACCCGCCACTGCCAGAGCTGGCTGCGGCTGATCTCCGCCGTTGCCGCGTCCTCCATCAGGTTGTTGATGGCGGCGGCCCCGTTGCCCGCCAGCCATGAGGCCAGGTACTGGAGCGCCACGCTGACGTTCGTCGCAACCCCGGCCTCGGTCACACGCCCACCCTCGACGCGCGTGTCGAGCAGCTCGCCGGGCGAGACATGGACGTCCTCCCGCAGACGATCCTTCTGGTTGGGCCGATCGCGGAGCGCGTGATCGAACACCTCGGCCGCCACCGGGACCAGGTCCGGGTGCGCCACCCACGTCCCGTCGGAGCCGTCACCGGCCTCTCGCTGCTTGTCCTCGCGGACCCGGATCAGGGCGTTCTCCGTGACGTCGGGCTGTCGGCGGTTCGGGATGAAGGCGCTCATGCCACCGATCGCGTGCGCCGCGCGCGCATGACATGTCCGCACCAGCAGCTGCTGGTACGCACGCATGAACGGCACCGCCATCGTCACCTGGGCCCGGTCCGGGAGGATCATGTCGGTGCGGGTGTGGAACTTCTTGATCAGGCTGAAGATGTAGTCCCATCGCCCGGCGTTGAGGCCCGATGCGTGCTCGCGCAGCTCCCACAGGATCTCGTCCATCTCGAAGGCCGCCAGGATCGTCTCGATCAGGACCGTGGCCCGGATGGAGCCGCGCGGGACCGCGATCGCGTCCTGGGCGGCGATGAAGACATCGTTCCAGAGCCGAGCTTCCAGGTGCGACTCGAGCTTGGGGAGGTAGAAATACGGGCCCGACCCGCGGTCGAGCTGCTCACCGGCGTTGTGGAAGAAGGCGAGCCCGAAGTCGAAGAGGCTGGCCGAGATGGGGGAGCCATCGACCAGCACATGCGCCTCGTCGAGGTGCCAGCCCCTGGGCCGGATGACGAGCGTCGCGATCGTCGGCTGAAGGGCGTATGTCTTCTCATCGGTCTGGAAGGTCAACCTGCGCCGGACTGCCTCCGACACCGCCCATTGGCCGGTCGCCACGTTCTCCCAGGTGGGAGAGAGAGCGTCCTCGAAGTCGGCCATGAAGACGCGGGCGCCCGAGTTGAGGGCGTTGATCATCATCTTCGGCTCGACTGGCCCGGTGATCTCCACGCGCCGGTCGTTCAGGTCCGCCGGCGCGGGGGCGACCCGCCAGCTCGAATCGTCGCGGATGTGCGCCGTCTCGGGCAGAAAGCCCGGCAGCGCGCCTGCGTCGAACTCCTCCTGCTGCAGCGCCCGGGCTCGGAGCACGTCGCGACGGCGAGTATCGAAGGAGCGATGGAGGTCCGCTACGAAGGCGAGCGCATCCGCCGTCAGAACCTCGTCCGCATGGGCCGCGGACGGGTCGGTGACCTGGACACCCGCCGGCAGGTCGCCCGTCACCACCCGCCCTCGTCGCGAAGGACCCGATGGAGGACCCGAGCGGCGACCGTGCGTCGGTAGTCGGCGCTGGAGCGGACGTCGTCAATCGGGCTCAGCTCGCTGGCCAGCGTCGAGGCGGCGCGGTCGGCGACCGCCTCGCTGGGCGCCTGGCCCTCGAGCACGGCCTCGGTGCCGGGGGCGCGGACCGGGGTGGGTGCCACGGAGCCGAGCGCCAGGTGAACGTCCCGCCATGAGGCATCGCCGTCTGGCTGCCAGGCGAGCGCCATCACCACCTTGCTGATGGCCTGCGCTCGTCGGGTGCCGACCTTCCGGTAGCGCAGCTGGCGACCGGCAGGCAACGGGATGCGGATCCGCAGCAGGAGCTCCGCCGGCTCGAGCGCGGTCCGTCGGTAGCCGGGCCAGAACTCGCGGACGGTGATCCGGCGCTCGCCCTGCGCCGTCCCGGCGACGAGCTGTGCATCGCAGGCCAGCAGGAGCGGCAGGATGTCGCCCGCGGGAGAGGCGTTCATCACGTTGCCGCCGATCGTTCCGCGATTCTGGATCTGGGCGGCTCCGATGGTCGCCGCAGCCTCGGCGAAGGCGGGCACGAACTCGGCGATGAGCGGCGAGCGGCGGATCTCGGCGTACGTGGTCAGGGCGCCGAGGACGAGGGCGTTCGACTCCATCACGATCCCGCGCAGCTCATCGAGATGCCAGATGTCGAGCACCCGCTCGGGCGCATCCCCCAGCTCCCCGGTGATCTGCACCAGCAGGTCCGTCCCGCCGGCCACCGGCCGATGCAGCGCCTCGGCCAGGAGGCTGTATGCCTCTGCCAGGGTGCGCGGCGACGCGACCGGTGGCTCGACGGGCATCGGTCAGAGTGGTGCTGTGCCGGACGACCGTCGCTGCTCCGCTGCGCGCGCAATGGCCTCGACGATCTTGGTGTAGCCGGTGCAGCGGCAGAGGTTCCCGGCGATCGCCTCGCGGATGGCTTCGTCGCTGGCGGCGGCGCCGGTCGCCAGGAATGCCTCGGCGGCCATCAGCATCCCCGGCGTGCAGATCCCACACTGCGCGCCACCGGTCTCGAGGAAGGCGGCCTGCAGGTCATTCAGCTGCTCCTGCGTGCCCAGCCCTTCGACGGTGCGAACGCTGGTGCCGTCGACCTGGCAGATCGGCACCAGGCAGGCGTCGACGACGGCACCGTCGAGCAGGACGCTGCACGCCCCGCACTCGCCCTCCCCGCAGCCCTCCTTGGTGCCCGTGAGTGCCAGGTCCTCGCGCAGCACATCGAGGAGGCGGCGCATGCCAGGTACCTCGACCTCCACCGGGTCGCCGTTGACGAAGAACCGATAGCTCACGCCGCGCCCCGCTCCGGGGCAGGGGCGCTCACGCCGGGAGCGCCCGGCGCCGGCGCGCCGGTCATCGCGGCCAGGATGCGCTCGGGGGTCGCGGGCAGGTCGTGGATCCAGACCCCGGTCGCGTCATGGATGGCGGCCACCACCGCCGGCGCCCCCACGTCCATGGGCAGCTCGCCGATTCCCTTGGCGCCGTGGGGAGCCCCGGAGAACGGCTTCTCGACGAGGATCGACTCGATGCGCGGCGCGTCGAGCGCGGTGGGGATCAGGTAGGTCGCCAGCCGGTCGTTGAGGTAGCGGCCGTCGACCAGCTTGATCTCCTCGATCGTCGCGTAGCCGATCGCCTGCAGGGTGCCGCCCTCGACCTGGCCCTCGGCCAGGATCGGATGGATGATGCGGCCCGCGTCATCGGCCGAGACCACGTCGCGGACCGTCACCTCACCGGTGTCCAGGTCGACGTCGACCCGCGCCACCGCGCAGGCCCATCCGAACGCCGGGTACGCGTCGCCCGTGTAGGTGGCGTCGTCGAACTCCACGTTCGGGTACGGCTCGAACTGCTCGTTCACACGCATGGCGCCGTGCTCCAGCGCGAAGTCCCGATAGGAATCGGCGAACGGCCGATCCGTGACCGCCTCGACCTGCGCGCGAAGACGGCGCGCAGCCTTGATGATCAGCCCGCCCACGACCATGGCCGTGCGCGAAGCGACGGTCGGACCCGAGTTGGGGACGATGCTGGTGTCCTGCGGCGCCGTTTCGACGGCCTCGGATTCGAGGCCCAGCTCGGCCGCCACCAGCTGGGGAAAGATCGTCTTGGTGCCCTGGCCCATCTCGGTCTGGGCGGTGAGGACGCGGACCGCGCCGCTATCGGTCAGCTCGACCGAGGCGACCCCTGCGATATGCACCTCGCCTGAGCCGGTGAAGCCAGCCCCGTGCCAGCCCATCGCCATCCCGATCCCGCTTGCCAGCCGCGCGCTGGGCTGTCGGGCCTCACGGGCCCGCCGTGTCTGCTCGCTGTGCCGGCCGAAGTCGCTGGCCTCGGCGGCCGCTTCCAGCACGTCGACAGCCGCCACGCTCTCGCGCAGGACCTGGCTGGTGGGGGTGAGGTCGCCCTCCCGGTACGCCCAGCTGCGGCGCAGCTCCAACGGGCTGAGGTCGAGTGCCTCGGCGATGCGGTTGACCTGCATCTCGGCGGCGAACTCGGTCTGCGGCGCGCCGAAGCCACGGAAGGCACCGTTGGGCGGCGTGTTGGTCGCCATCGAGCGGCCGCGGATGCGCACGTTCTCGCACCGATACGGACCTCCGGCATGGATTACGCCGCGCGACAGCACCACCGGCGTCAGCGTGCAGTACGCGCCGGCATCCATGACCACGTCGATCTCCTGCGCCACGAGCCGCCCATCGCGCGTGACGCCGGTCCGATGATGGATCACGGCCGGGTGACGCTTGGTGGTCGCGCTCAGGTCTTCATGGCGGTCGTAGATCATGCGCACCGGCTTGCCGACCTTGCGGGCCAGCAACGCCGCATGCAGCGCGATCATCGAGGGGTACTCCTCCTTGCCGCCAAAGCCTCCGCCCGTCTCGGCCTGAACCACGACCGCCTGCGCGTCGGTCAGCTGCAGGGATCGCTTCAGGGCGCGATGGATGTAGTACGGGCACTGGCAGGAACCGTGGACCGTCACCCCGCCATCGGGCCGGGGGACCGCGATCATGGCCTGGTTTTCGATGTACAGCTGCTCCTGGTGCCCGACCCGGTAGGTGCCCTCGATCACCAGCTCGGCCTCTGCAAACCCGGCCTCCAGGTCGCCGCGCCCTACCTCGAGATGTGAGATCTCCTCGGTAGACTCGAGCGGATCGAAGACCGCGGGCAGGCGCTCGGTACGGACCGTCAGGTGGCGCTTCGCGGCCCGCAGTGTTTCGCGATCCGCGGCCGCGACAAGGCAGAGCGCCTCGGTCTGGTGGCGGATCTCCCCGCCGATCGGCACCAGGATCGGCTGGTCGTCGCGGATCAGGCTGACGACGTTGTCGCCGGGGATATCGGCCGCGGTGATGACCGCCACCCGGCTCCAGTCGAAGTCCGGGTCGAGGTCGATGCCCAGGAGCCGGGCATGTGCCTCGGTCGAGCGGACGGTGGCTCCGTACCAGGCGCCGGGAAAGACCAGGTCATCGGCGTACTTGGCCTGGCCGGTCAGCTTGGCCGGACCCTCGCGGCGTGGCGGGAGAGCAGACTCGATTCGTCCGGGCGTCGGGACGCCGGGAGGTGCGATCAGGGCCTCGGGCGCGGAGGTCCGGGTCAGCGTCCG
>DASYRA010000055.1:0-6521 GCA_036004845.1 Candidatus Limnocylindria bacterium | reverse complement strand
CTATTCCCCCCACCGCTTGACCATCGAGTGCTCGACGCCGAAGTGGTCGAGGACCCGACCCACCGTGTGATTGATGATCTCATCGAGCGTGGTCGGGCGGCCGTAAAAGGCGGGAATCGGAGGCAGGATGATCGCGCCGCTCTCCGCGGCGGCGACCAGCGCCTTGAGATGGCCGAGGTGAAGCGGCGTCTCACGGATCACCAGGACCAGCGTGCGGCGCTCCTTGAGGACCACGTCGGCCGCGCGGGTCAACAGGTTGTCCGAGTGGCAGTAGGCGACGGCCGACGCCGTGTGGATCGAGCATGGGAGGATCGCCATCCCCAGCGTCTGAAAGGACCCGCTCGCGATGCTGGCCCCGATGTCGGCGATCGGATGGACGACCGACGCGAGAGCTTTGACGTCCTGGACCCTGTAGTCGGTCTCCTCCACGATCGTACGCTCGGCCGGCTTGCTGAGCACCAGGTGAGTCTCGATGTCGGGCCGCTTGGCCAGTACCTGGAGGAGCCGGATTCCGTAGATGACACCCGAGGCGCCGGAGATACCGACGATCAGTCGCGCCATGTCTCCCTCGCTCGCCTTCACGTGGCCGGCGGGCCACCGGCCGGGTAGCGTGGCAGGTACCGGCCGTAGCCCTCGTCTCCGAGGATGCGGCCGTTCTCCATGATGACCTGGCCCCGGACGATGGTCATGGTCGGCCAACCGGTGAGCTCCCAGCCGTCATAGAGACCCCAGTCGGCGAAGGATTGCATGTACGCCGGACTGACGACCCGCTTCCGGTCGAGATCGACGATGGCGAAGTCCGCATCGGAGCCGACGCGGATGACACCCTTCCGCGGGAACAGTCCCCAGACGACGGCGTTGTTGTACGACAGCACCGCCGCGATCTTTTCCAGCGAGACACGCCCCTTGTGATAGCCCTCGCTGAGCATGATCGGCAGCAGCATGCCGCTGCCCGGGAAGCCAGGCACGGCGGTCCAGATGTCCTTCTGGAGCTTGTCGGCCTTCGGCGTGATCGTCGAGTGATCCGAGCCGACGCAGGTCACGGCGCCGTTTCGGATGCCCTCCCAGAGCTGCTCCTGGTTCCACTGGTCGCGCAGCGGCGGGTTCACCTTGCCGAGGTGGCCCACCTTGTCGTGGTCGAACTTGGTCAGCACCAGGTAGTGTGGACAGGTCTCGGCGATCACGTCCACGCCCTGGGCCTGGGCTTCGCGGACCCACTGCACGCCCCGGCCGATCGTCATGTGGACGATGTAGAGCCGACCGCCGGTCTCCTTGGCGTACCAGATGGCGCGGCGGGTCGCCTCCTCTTCGGCGATGTCCGGGCGGGCATCGGTCCAGGCCCCGAGGTCGTTGCGGCCCTCGGCGATGTACTTCGCTTTGAGGTCGTGGATGATCGACATGTTCTCGGCGTGCACCATCACCAGGGCCGGCGGGCCGATCGCTTTGGTGATGCGCAGCCCCTCGAGGACCTGCTCATCCTCCATCGCCCGAATGCCGAATACGGCGGCCTCGTCCCGGGTATAGGCCATGTAGAACTTGTAGGAGGTGATTCCCAGCTCGTACGCCATGTGGGGCATTTCGCGGATGTGGTCGTCGGTCCCCATGACCACGCTGAAGCCGACATCGATCGAGGCGTATTTGCGGACCGCCTCCTGGCACCAGGGGACGTGTTCCCGGAAGGGTACGGTGGCATCTTCTCGGTTCAGCAGGGTGGGGATGATCGTCGTGCAGCCGCCCACGGCGGCCGACTTCGTCTCGGTCTTGACGTTGACGTCGAACGTGTTGGTGAAGGTCTGCAGGTGGATGTGGGGGTCGATGATGCCGGGGAAGACGTACTGCCCGCCGACATCGATCACCCGCGTCGCGTCGGGCATCGCCCCCGCCTCGGCGATACCCACGATCCGCCCGTCATCCACGGCGACGGCCGCCTCGTATATCCCGCCTGGATTGACGATCTTTCCGCCCCTGATGACCAGGTCAACGCTCATGGTTCTCCTCTCACGTGACTCGCGGAGCGGGAGGGCGGGCGCGGCGATGCCGAGGAGAGGCCGCCGGGCGCCCCGCCTACCAGATACTCGTTGAGATCGATCGCATCGGTGCCGCGACAACGGGCGTCGACAAATGAGGCGCGCTCCTCGTCGGTCAGGTCGCTCCGCAACGTGCAGTCGACCAGGAGCTTCGAGCTCGGGTATTCACGGTGGAAGCTCGAGGGATCGTAGGAGGCTCCCTTGGCATTCGGGATGATCTGGATCCGCTCCTCGCGCGTGGCCGGGTCGACGGCCTGGAACCGGCGGGCCAGGGTACGCAGGACGGCCACGTCGTCGTAGATGTCGACGTCGTCGTCGACGACGATGACCAGCTTGATTTGCGGCACGGCGCCGAGGGCGGCCAGCATCACGTTCCTCTGCTCACCGCGCTCACGACCCTCGACGGTCGGGGTCTTCTTCATCTTGATGTAACAGTGGAAGCCATAGCCGCTGGCCGGCACGTGCACACCCGTCACCCCCCGCGAGGCGGCCCCGGCCGCCCGCATGATGGCGACCTCATGGCAGACCGCCGCCATGTTCGTCGCCTCGGGGTGGCCGGAGAAGGCGAGTTGGAAGATGGGGCGCTCGCGATGCGTGATCGCCGTCACCGTCGTGAGGGGGCCGCGCTTGACGCGGCTGTACGAGCCGGACATGTCGGCGAAGGGCGCCTCCGGATACCGCTCCCCGGGCATGATCTGGGCTTCGATGACGACCTCCGCCTCGGCTGGCACTTCCAGGTCGACCGTTTTCGCCTTCATCAGGCGGAGCGGCTCGCCCATCAGGCCACCGGCCAGCGCGTACTCGTCCATCCCCAGTGGCGCCTGGTAGCTGGCCGCCAGCGCCACGAGCGGATGGACGCCCGGCATGATGGCGACGTCGAGGGGCTGACCTCGCTCTTCCTGCTTGCGGAAGATGTCGGCGATGTTGGAGATGGAGGTGAGCGACGGCACCAGGGCCCGCGGCCCCTTCTGCATGAAGCGGTAGACACCGACGTTTCGCCGGCCGGTGTCCGGATCCTTGCAGACGGCCACCCCGAGCGAGATGTAGGGCCCGGCGTCCCGCTCGTGGTGGGTGACCAGCGGGATGTCGTCGAGCGACCAGGCCGACCCGCTGGTGACGACCTCCTGGACCGGGCCGTCATCGACCAGCACCGGTTCGATCGGCGCCTGCAGGCGGCGCCCCATCTCCTCGGTGAGCCGGTCCGACGTGGTGCCGAGCAAGATCGCCAGCATGCGGCGCGATCCGAAGACGTTTCCGACGATCGACCAGGCCGGGCAGCCGGCGATCGAGCGGAACAGGGTGGCCGGGTAGCGGTGCTCCCGCTCCAGGCATTCGAGGACAGCCGTCACCTCCCAGCTTCGGTCCACCTCTCGGTCGACGACCTCCAACTCGCCGGCCTCGGCCAGTCGGGTCAGGGCGTGGCGAAGGTCGTGGCTCATGGCCACCTCCGTGTCGCGGCCACCGAGCCATAGAGCTCCGGACGGCGATCGCGGTAGATCCACTGCCGGCGGCGATCCCGGTCGACGCGTGCGGGGTCGACGTCTGCGGCGATGACCACGTCAGTCGCGGAATCGGCTTCAGCGAGGAGATCACCGCGCGGGCCGACGATGCAGCTCCGGCCGTAATAGCGGGTCTCGACGTCTTCGACCCGCTCGAGGCCGGCCCGGTTGCAGGCCACGACGTACACGATGTTCTGGACGGCGCAGGCGCGCATGGTCGGCACGAACAGGTCTGAGACGTAGCCTTCGGACGCGTTCGGCACCAGGACGACCCGCGCGCCCTGGAGCGCCAGCACCCGCCAGGCCTCGGTGAACCAGCGATCGTAGCAGATCAGGATGCCGATCTTGCCGAACCGAGTCTCGAAGACCGGATACCCGTCGCCGGGCCGGAAATAGAACTTCTCGTCGTTGGTGTGGCCATCCCAGTGGTAGGCCGAGATGGCGTTCTTCCGGTAGGTCAGGACCCTGTCACCGGAGGGCATGACGCCGGGCACCGGCGTACCCTCCGGCCCGAGGAGAGCGGCGCTGTTGAAGTACTGGCCGGCCAGCTCGCCCCGCTCGAAGAACGGCACGACGATGTAACAGCTCGACTCGCGCGCCGCGGTCCCCAGGGCCCGCAGCGAGGGGCCGTCCAGGTCTTCGGCCCACTCGAAGTAGCGCTCGTCGCTGAGCCCCACGCACCAGAACGGCGTCAGGAACAGCTCCGGAAAGAGCACGATATCCGGCCGCGGCGCCAGGTGGGCCAGCAGCGTCAGGGCCCGATCCAGGTTGACCTGGCGGTCCGGACTCGCCGGCCCGCTCTGGACCGCGACGACGCGCACGGTCTCGGACCCGCTGGCCACCGGCGACCCGGTCATTTCGCTCCCTGCATGCGCCGGGCGGCGTCCTGAATCGAGGTCACGATGAAGTGGTACCCGGTGCAGCGACAGAGGTTGCCCGCGATGCCGTGGCGAATCTCCTGCTCGCTGGGGTCCGGGTTGTCGCCGAGCAGCTGCAGCGTCGAGAGGACCATGCCGGGGGTGCAGAAACCGCACTGCAACCCCTGGTTCTCGACGAACGCCTGCTGGATCGGATGGAGGGTGTCGAGCGAGGAGCTGAGGGCTTCGATCGTCGTGATGGACTGGCCGTTCACGTCGGCGGCCAGGACGCAGCACGATTTGACCGTCTGGCCGTCGAGCAGCACGGTACACGCGCCGCAGTTGCCGGTCCCACAGCCGATGTGGGTGCCGGTCAACCCGAGCTGCTCGCGGAGCAGGTGGGCCAGAATGGTGCGGGTGTCGACTTCCAGCCGGTGCGACCGATCGTTGACGCTGACTGAGATGGATGTCTTCAACGCCGCGCTCCATTCAGGGCGGACTTGACCGCGCGCTGTGTGAAGACACACGCCATCGCGCGACGATACTCGGGATCGGCGTGCAGGTCGCCGTAGGCCTGGCCGCTCGCCTGGTGAGCGGCCTCGGCCAGGCGCGCGAGGGCACCCTCCGTCAGGCCATCGGACAGGTCTTCGGTCAGCTCGATCAGGACCGGGCGCGGGCCGATGCCGCCCAGACCCACCCGGATCGAGCCGGCGGCAGGGTCCACCAGGGCGGCGACGGTCACGATGGGGAAGCTCCCCTCGACCCGGGCGAAGCGGACATGCGCCGAGCGCGCGGTCGGAGCAGGCTTCGGGATGGTGATCTCCACCAGCAGCTCGGACGGCGCCCGCGAGGTCAGCATGAGGTCCACGAAGAACTCGCCCGCCGGCACCGAGCGCTCGCCGCGGATGCTGCGCAGCCGTACCGCGGCGCCGGCGGCCACCAGGACCGGCGGGTAGTCAGCCGCCGGGTCCGCGTGGGCCACGCTGCCACCGAGCGTGCCCCGGTGGCGCACCTGGACATCGCCGATCACGCCGGCGGCCGTGCTCAGGGCCGGGCACCAGCGCTGGATCAGCGGGTTCCGGGCGACCTCGACATGGCGCAGCATCGCGCCGAGCCGCAGCACGCGGTCCTGCTCGACAGCCTGGTCCAGGCCGGTGACGTGGTTGAGCGAAATCAGCCGCTCCGGCTCGACCAGGCCGAGATTCATGGCCGGCACCAGGCTCATGCCGCCGGCCAGGAGGGTAGCATGGGCGCCGTGCTGGTCGAGCAGCTCCAGCACCCCGGCCTCGTGGACCGGGGCGAAGAACTCGAATTCCTTGGAGATCACCCGCCGGCTCCTCGGGACGACGTCGTCTCCGCCTTCGCCCGACCCTCCGCTCTTCGAATCGCCCACCACACCCGCCGTGGCGTCAATGGCAGCTCGTCGATGCGCACGTCGAGGTCGCCGAGGGCGTCCTCGACCGCGCCGCACAGGGCACCGAGCGCGCCTCCGAGGCCGGATTCGCCGACCCCTTTGGCCCCCAGCGGCGTGAAGGGGGACGGCGTGTGCTGGTGCTCGATCTCGAAGCGCGGCAGCTCCACCGCGGTCGGGATGGTGTAGTCCATCAGCGTCGCGGTCTGGAGCTGCCCCGCCTGGTCGTAGGCCACCTGCTCGTAGAGCGTCCCACCGATACCCTGGGCAATGCCGCCGTGCAGGCTGGCATCGGCCAAGAGCGGGTTGATGATCGTCCCGGCATCCTCGACGAGGCAGTAGCGGAGGACCTTCACCTGCCCGGTCTCGGGCTCGACCTCCACGATGCACGCCACGGCCCCGTAGGGCCAGGTCGGATAGACGCTGAGGCGGCCATCCCGCTCGGGCTGGTGGTAGACGTTCGGGATGCGGAAATAGCGGGTGGCCTCCAGGCCCGGCTCGATCCCCTCGGCGAAGGGGCCGAACGGATTGCCGTAGACTTCCTGGGCCACCTGGCGAAAGCTGACCGCGCGATGGGGGCTCCCCCTGGGGAAGAAGCGCCCCTCCTCGACCTGGAGGTCCTCGCGGGCGGCCTCCAGGAGCTGGGCGGCCACGGCGAGCATCTTGTCGCGGACCTCGCCGCTGGCGACGCGCACCGCCGAGCCCCCGATCATGATACTGCGCGAGG
>DASYRA010000054.1:0-8386 GCA_036004845.1 Candidatus Limnocylindria bacterium | reverse complement strand
GATGCCGGCGAGCCCCACGCCAAACCCGACGGGCAGCGCGCTGCCCTCGCCGACAGCCAGCGGCGGCAGCGGGCCAGAGGCGCGAAGATAGGGGAGCGATCAGGCAGGAGACGAGATGGCCGATTCTTCATTCGACGTGGTGAGCGACTTCGACCAGCAGGAGCTGGTCAACGCGCTGGACCAGGTGCGGCGCGAGGTGGCGACGCGCTACGACTTCAAGGGTGCCAGGGTGTCGCTCGAGCTCGGCAAGGACGAGATCACCCTCCATGCCGACGACGAGTTCCGCGCCGGCTCGGTCAAGGACCTGCTCGAGTCGAAGGCGGTCCGTCGAGGGCTCTCGCTGAAGGTGTTCGACTGGGGCAAGCTCGAGCCGGCAGCGGGCGGCACGGTGCGGCAGCGGATCGGGCTGCATCGGGGACTCACCACCGAGCAGGCCAAGGAGATCGCCAAGATGGTGCGGGAGCGCTTCCCGAAGGTGAAGCCCGCCATTCAGGGCGACGCGGTGCGCGTCTCGGGCAAGAGCAAGGACGAGCTGCAGGGCGTCATCAGCCATCTGCGCGGCCTCGACTACGCGGTGGCGCTGCAGTTCATCAACTACCGATGAGCCCGCCGAGCGAGGAGGAGCTGGCGCAGGTGGCGGCGCAGGTGGGCGAGGCCCTGAGGGCGCGCGACTGGCGCATGGCGACCGCCGAGTCATCGACTGGCGGCCTGATCGGGCATGTCATCACCATGACCCCGGGCGCCAGCGACTACTACGCCGGCGGCGTCATCTGCTACTCGAACCTGGCCAAGGAAAGGGCGCTCGGCGTCCCTCATGAGCTGATCGAGGCGCACGGTGCGGTCTCGGAGGAGGTCGCCGCCGCGCTGGCGGTCGGCGCCGCGCACCGCTTCGAGACGGAGGTCGGGATCAGCGTCACCGGCATCGCCGGCCCCGAGGGCGGCAGCGACCGAAAGCCCGTCGGGACGCATTTCATGGGCGTGGCGCGACGGGGCCACCCGGCCCGCGTCGAGCACCGCGTCTTCAGCCACGATCGCGATGGCAACCAGGCCGCAGCCGCCATGGCATCGCTCGAGCTGGCGCTCGACGAGGTCGCGACGGCGGGCTGATGCGCGCTGGCGAGCGGATCCACCTGATCGGGATCGCGGGCAGCGGCGCGGCCGGAGTGGCGCTCCTGCTCCATCACGCCGGAGCCCGCATCGACGGCTGCGACGCCGACACGCCGTCGCCCTACACGCCACCCCTCGAAGCCGCCGGGATCCGGGTCATCAGCGGCCACGGCCCCGCACACCTGGCCGGCGTCGAGCGGGTCGCCATCACGCCCGCCCTGCGGGCCAATCCCAATCTGCCGGAGCTGGTCGCGGCGCGGGCCGCGAGCGTGCCGGTCGTCACCTGGCAGGCGCTGCTCGGCGAGCTGATGGCGGCAGAGGGCCATATCGGCCTGGCGGTCACCGGCACCCATGGCAAGTCGACTACGACCGCGCTGCTGGGGCACCTGCTCGAATCCGCCGGGATGGACCCCACCGTGGAGGTCGGCGCCTTCATTCCGGCCTGGGGCGCCACCGTCAGACAAGGCGCCGGCGCGCCGTTCCTGGTCGAGGGTGACGAGTTCGGAGACAACTTCCTGAACTACCACCCGGCGGGTGCCATCGTGACCAACGTCGAGATGGACCACCCCGACTACTTCGCCGATCGCGACGCCGTTCTGGCCTCGATGGAGCGCTTCGTGCGCGGGATGGGAGAGGACCCGCGCCTCGGAGGCCGCCTCCTCCTTACAACGGCGTCGGACAGTGGCTCCCAGGCCCTCCTGGAGCGCCTGGGAGGCTGGGAAGGCCGGATCCTGCGATATGGCCCCGGCGGCGAGGTCGAGGCGCAGGAGGTGGCCTACGCGGGCGGGGGAGCGAGCTTCACACTATTCGAACAGCCGTTCGATTCACCACTGGCGGGGGAGCACAACGTCCTGAACGCGACCGCGGCGCTGACGATGGCGGGGGAGCTGGGCGCGCCGCTCGAGGTGCTGGCAGAGGGGCTTCGGACCTTCCGCGGGGCCGGACGGCGGATGGAGGTGATCGCGGATACTGCCGGGGTGATCGTCTACGACGACTACGGGCACCATCCGACGGAGGTCCGCGCCACGCTGGCGGCGATGCGCCAGAAGGTCGGCGACCGGCGGCTGTGGGCGGTCTTCGAGCCCCACATGTACTCGAGGACGGCGCTCTTCATGGATGAGTTCGCCCAGGCCTTCACCGATGCCGATGAGGTCGTCATCGTGGACATCTTCGCCTCGCGCGACACTGATGCCTCCCTGCGCGCCACCTCGGCCGAGGCGCTGGCCGACGCCATCGAGCGCACCTCGGCGGTCTCGACCATGGCCGGTGGCGACGTCGATGCGGCGACGGCCTACGTCGCCGAGCACCTGCGACCCGGCGACGCGGTGCTGGTGATGGGGGCGGGAAAGTCCTACCAGATCGCCCAGGGCCTCAAGGCGGCCCTCGAGGCCGGCGTCCTCACCCAGGAACGCACCATGCGCGGAGCCGAGGAGTGAGCGACAACCGCGCGCTGATGGAACGCTACTGGGCCGCCGCCGAGGCGAACGACATGGAGACGATGCATGGCCTCCGCGACGAGAGGTTCATCGTCGACTTCCCGCAGACCGGGGAACGGCTGTCCGGCCGTGACGTCGTCCGCGCCTTCGAGGAATCCCACGACACCGGCGGCAGCTTCGAGCTCACCGGCCTGGTCGGGGACGGCGATGTCTGGACCGCGCAGGGCGTCATGCGGACCGGGGAGCGGGCGACCTACGTCGTCTCGATCAACGAGCTGCGGAATGGCCGCGTCATCCGTACGATCGACGACTTCACCGGTCCGATCCCGCCCATGCTCGGGGGAGGTGACCCGAGCGTCAATGAGCGGGTCCCGTTCCGTCTTCCTCGGCGCCCTGCTGGCCCTAGGGGTGGCCGTCCTCCAGGAGGCGCTGGTGCGCCTGGTCGAGGCGTCGGGGGCGAAGGATCAGCCGGCCGTAATCCTCATCCTGCTCCTGGCGGCGTTCCTGGGGCTGCTGACCGCGGTCGTGGTCCGCGCCATGCGGCTGCCGGGCGCAGTGGCACCCACGGTGCTGGTCATCGGCTGGATCGTGGTGCCACCGCTGCTGAAGGCGATCCCTGCCGCTGCGACCCAGTACTTCGCCTCGGACGCGGCCCTCTCGGCGCCCGATGCCGTGGCACTGGCGGTGGCGGTGCTTGCCGCTGCGGTGACGCTCGGGGTCCAGGCCGAGCGCTGAGAGCGCCTACGGACCCTGGGAGACGATGGTGTCTCCGCCGAAGACGAAGGGCTCGGCGACCTGGTATGCGTCGGCTCGCTCGTTCCAGGCCTTGAATCGGGGGTCGTTGTCATGCTCGTGATGGCCCTCATCGGTCGCGAAGATGGCAACCACCAGGTACTGCGCAGCGCCCTCGACCGCCTTGGTGGTGATATCAAGCTTGGTCAGCGTGGCCATGGTCAGGAGGCCCCGCGCGTGCAGGTCGGCCCAGATCGGCGCCTCCATCTCGCGAAAACCACGCTCGAACGCCTCGACCTCGCCCTCGCCAATGTTCAGAACGATCCCGATGGTCTGCATCAGCTCCTCCTCACGGACCTGTCTTTCGGATCAGGGTCACATAACATCTCTTTGCGGAAGCCTAGTGATAGGACGAATGGATGCCATCCTGCGCCGGTTGGTGGATACAGGAGCGCGGGGGGCGGTCCTAGTCTGCGGGCTATGAAACATTCATCGCTCTGGATCCTGATGGTCGGCAGCCTCGGCGCCGGCGTGCTGATGGTCTTCGGCGGCTCCGCCGCAGGAAGCGACATCGGCCAGCTGGCGGCGGGATATGGGTTGCTGATCATCGGCAGCTCGCTGTTCCTGGGATTCGGGCTGGCGATCCAGGCCCTGGTCCTGAAGACCGTGGCCCGGCCGCGGCCCGCCGCTCGAGCGTCGACCGACCGGATCCTCGGGCACCGCGTCTAGCACCTCTCCGCCACCGGGTAGCGTCACGGACTGACGTTGCCGCCCGTGACCACGAGGCCGATGGCGCCCCGTTGGGCCTCCGCGGCGCGAACGGCCGCCCAGGCGGCCCCGGCTGCCGGTTCGATCGTGCTCGGCAGGGCGCCCGACAGCTGGTTCGTCGCCGCGACGATCTGATCCTCGTCGACCAGCAGCATCTCGTCGACCACCTCCAGCATCAGCGCAAGCGCCTCCGGCACGGGCACCCGCGCCGCGATGCCGTCCGCGACCGTGTCGGCCGTCGGGGTCTCGATCGGCCGGCGCTCGCGCCACGACAGCGTCATGGCCGGCGCACCGGCGGCCTGCACCCCGATGACCCGCGTCGACGGCGTCGTCGACCGGATCCAGGTGCCGATCCCGGCGATCAGCGCGCCGTTGCCGACCGGCACGTAGAAGCGCTCGAGCGACGGAAGCTCGCCGGCTGCGCTCGCGTCGGTCACCTCGAGGGCGATCGTGCCCGCGCCGATCGCGATCCAGGGATCCTCGCCGTCCACCAGCAGGTGCCAGCCGGTCCTTAGGGCCAGGTCCGCAGCCGCCAGCCGAGCAGCATCGAAGTCCTCCCCCACCAGCCGGACATCGGCCCCCAGGCGCCGCATCCCGGCGACCTTGGCCGGATTCGCGGTGGTCGCCGCCATGACGGTGACCGGCACCTTCATGGCACGTGCGGCGTACGCCACCCCCTGGCCGAAGTTGCCGGCGGACGCGACCACCACGCCACGCTCCTCCCCTACCCTGCCGGCCTCCACCAGGTCGGAGAGCGCCAGCCACGTCCCGCGGCCCTTGAACGATCCGATGGGGTTGGGAGTTTCCAGCTTGACCACCACCGCGAGGCCGATCTGCTCGCTGAGCGGCTCTGAGATGAACTGCGGCGAGTCCCGGAAGGCGCTGGGGATGCGCTGATGGGCGGATCGGATCGTCTCCGCCGTGACGCGGACCACCGGACCGGTCAGCGTCGCTCTCGGCGTACGCTGGCTGCGGCGCGCCGGGCGTCGGGACCGGCGCGCTGCACCTCGGCCGCGATCGCATCGGGGAGGTGACCGGAGAGGCGAACCCCGTCGCCGGTGAAGCGCTCCGCCACGTCGCCCGCCACCTTGGCCCGTGCGACGAGCTCGCCGCGCGACCACGGCACCACGGCGTCAACCGCAACCATCTGATCGCGCAGCAGGCCCGCGACCCGCTCGAGCAGCGGGTCGATGCCCTCCCCAGTGGTCGCGCTCACGAACACGGCGCGCTCGCCCGCCGGCATGGACGCGGCCCGAAGGCCGGGAGCCAGCAGGTCGATCTTGTTGAAGGCCACGATCCGGGGCTTCTCCCCCGCCCCCAGCTCGTCGAGGACCACCTGGACGGCCTCCTGCTGGCCGACGAAGTCCGGGTCCGACGCGTCCACCACCTCGATCAGCAGGTCGGCTCGGAGCACCTCCTCCAGCGTCGCGCGGAAGGCCTCGACCAGGTCGTGTGGCAGCTTGTTGATGAACCCGACCGTGTCGGTGGCCACGATGCGCTGGCCGGAAGGCAGCGTCACCCGGCGGCTGGTCGGATCGAGCGTCGCGAACAGCATGTCGGCGACGAACAGGTCGGCCGTGGCCAGGCGGTTCAGCAGCGTGCTCTTGCCGGCGTTCGTGTAGCCGACGAGGGCCACCGTCGCTACCTCGGACCGTTCGCGGTGGCGTGCCACGGTGGCTCGCTGGCGCTTCACGTCCTCCAGCTCGGCGCGCACCTTCCGGATCTTGTCCCGGATCAGGCGTCGGTCGGTCTCCAGCTGGCTCTCGCCCGGCCCGCGGGTGCCGATCCCGCCACCGGTGCGCGACAGGTGGGTCCACAGTCGCGTCAGTCGCGGCAGGTGGTACTCGAGCGCGGCCAGCTCGACCTGCAGCCGGCCCTCGCGCGTGGTGGCGTGGCGCGCGAAGATGTCGATGATCAGGGCCGACCGATCGAGCACCTTGCAGTCGACCAGCTTCTCCAGCGTGCGCTGCTGGTTCGGGGCGAGCTCGTCGTCGACGATCAGCAGGTTGAATCCGGTTGCCGCTCGCTCGTCGACGAGCTCGGCGGCTCGACCCTTGCCGAAGTACGACGCCGGATCGGGGCGCTTGCGCCGTTGCGCGGCGCGGCCGACCACCACGGCTCCGGCGGTCTCGGCCAGCGCGGCGAGCTCAGCCAGGCTGCGCTCGATCGGCCAGCGACCGTCGTCGGGGTCGTCCAGCCCGATCAGGAACGCGCGCTCTTCAGGGGCCGTAAGGTCGGTGAATGAGGGGTGTGTGGGCATCTCGCCGCCCCATGGTAGCCGAGGCGTCGCCCGACGCCCGTGGTCAGCGCATGGCGGGAGGGTACTTTTTGGCTACGGCGCCCGGCGGATCGATCTGCGATACATCTGTCAAATGCGGCGGCGCAGGAGGACTTGGTGACCGATGCGAGCGTGCGGCCCGATGGCGGCACGAAGGGAGGGGTTCCGAGCACGGCGGGCATGGCAGCGCGGACGATGATTCCGCTGGTTGCCGGCGCGGCGGTGAGCATCGCGGCCGACTCCCTCCTCGCCGTCTCCCAGCCCAACAGCGTCGTGCGCGCGGCCATCAGCATCGGCATCGGCGCCTGCCTGTCGGCCCTTGGCCTGGCGACGATGCTCATCGGCCCCCTGACCCGCTCCCGCGCCGATCTCCAGGTCCGGTACCAGGAGGCGGTCGCCGACGCACTGCGCGACCCCCTCACCGGGCTGGGGAACCATCGCGCCTTCCAGGAGGAGCTCGACACCCAGATTGAGAACGCGACCCGCTACGACGTCCCGGTCGCGCTCGTCTTGATCGACCTCGACGAGTTCAAGCACGTCAATGACAGCGCCGGGCACGCCGTGGGCGACCGGACATTGGCCTCGTTCGGCAAGCTGGTCGGATCGGTCCTGCGCAAGGTGGACCGTCCCTTCCGGATCGGAGGCGACGAGTTCGCCATTCTCCTGCCACACACCGATGCCGAATCGGCGCACATCGTGGCGCGGCGCCTCCTCGTTTCGGCCTTGCAGCCCAGCGTGCGCGACCCCAAGGTCAAGCCCCTGTCGTTCTCGGCAGGGGTCTCGTCATTGCCCAGCCCCGCCGCGAGCCGAAGTCAGCTCTACACCCAGGCCGATACCGCGCTGCACGCGGCCAAGCGGGCCGGCCGCACCGAGGTGCTCGTCTTCGAGCCGGGAACCGAGCTGGCGGCGACCGCCGCCGGCACCTCGGCCGCCATCGCCGAGGTGATTGAGCAGAACCTGCTGCGTCCCGTCTTCCAGCCGATCGTCGACCTGGCCAGCGGCGGAACGCTCGGCTACGAGGGGCTAATCCGACCGGCGCCGCCGGCGCCGTACGCGAATCCGGCCAGCCTCTTTGCCGCGGCCGACGCCAGCGGCCACGTTGTTCCCCTCGACCTGGCCTGCGTCGAGGCGATCGTGGCGGCCGCTGCCAGGATGCCGAAGGAGTTGTTCCTGAGCGTGAACATGTCCCCGCGCACCATCGAGGCACCCGAGTTCAGCGCCCCGGTCATGCTCAACATCCTGGCGCGATACGACTTCCCGCCCGATCGGCTCATCATCGAGCTGACCGAGCACCAGCCAATCGGCGACCTGGGGCGGGTACGCCACAAGCTCGAGGCGTGCCGCGACGCGGGCATCCGGCTGGCGGCAGATGATCTCGGTTCGGGGAACTCAGGCCTCAAGCTCCTGAGCGACCTGCGCTTCGACGTGGTCAAGGTCGACCTGGGCCTCATCCAGCGCAGCTCGACCAGCGGCGCGTCGAGCGCAGTGGTCGAATCCATCGTGGCCTTCGCCAGCCGCACAGGGGCGCTCGTCATCGGCGAGGGGGTCGAGCAGGAGGAGCAGGTCGAGCAGCTGACGCAGCTCGGCGTCACCGCCGCCCAGGGCTACCTCTTCAGCCGCCCAGGGCCGCTGCCCGACTGGGCCGGCGAGATGCGCCTGAAGAAGGCAGCCGACCGCCCGCGCCCCGCCACCCCGGGCGACGGCGATGCCGAGCTTGACGCCTGGCGTCGCAAGATCGGGCTGGTGACTCCCGCCGCCTAGGTGCTCGCCCCGGGACGCAGCCCTTCCAGCAGGCGATCGGCCTCGGCCACGAGCGCAGGATCGTCCGCCGGCCGGTCGCCGGCCTCCAGCCACAGCACCCGTGGATCGCGTCGAAACCAGGTGCGCTGCCGCTTCGCGTACTGCCTCGTCCGGAGCGCGGTGACCGCCACCGCCTCGTCGATCGACCACTCCCCCGCCAGGTGGCGCGCCGCCTCGCCGTATCCATGGCTGGTCAGCGGCGCCCGGCGCGGATCGTGGCCCGCCGCCAGCAGCGCGCGCACCTCGTCGAGCAGGCCGTGCTCGA
>DASYRA010000053.1:0-8057 GCA_036004845.1 Candidatus Limnocylindria bacterium | reverse complement strand
CTCGACGCCGGGCGCCGGGCGGGCGCCGGCGAGCTCGCGCTCGACAGCGCGCAGCTCCGCGAGGGAGGCGTGCGGGGTTCCGAGCGAGACTATGCCGATCGGGGTTCCCGCCGGGGCGCCTCCCGGCGCCGTCGTGAGCTCGGCGCGGGCGGCACGTAGCTCCCCCATGCCGATCTGCACGACCTCCTCGGGCTCCCCTCCCTGCAGCGCGGCCTCGAGCGTCGTCGCCTCGGGGGTCGAGCCGGCGGCGTGGAACATCGCAACGGCGCCGGATGACGCCGCCGCGGCACCGAGGGCCTTCAGGCGCTCCTCGGACGTCCCGGGCGGCAGCCCATCGATGACGCCGACCCGGCTCCCCGCGCGTCGTCCCAGGACGATCCCGAGT
Source organism: Candidatus Limnocylindria bacterium (assembly GCA_036004845.1). Classification (GTDB taxonomy): domain Bacteria; phylum Chloroflexota; class Limnocylindria; order QHBO01; family QHBO01; genus CF-167. The sequence goes on along the minus strand of DASYRA010000053.1, from coordinate 7,672 downwards.
ACCGGATAGAAGGAATCCTCCGCCAGGAGGGTCGCTGGCACGTCACGCCCAAGCCGCAGGACCAGGGTCGCACGCCGGGCTTCGGTGCGATGCAGGCCGGCGTGGGGGACGCGCCCGCTGATCGCGCAGGCGATGTCGGTGAAGTCGCCATAGCGCTCGGTTCGGGCACCCAGGACGCTGTTGCAGAAGACGATGGCATTCGACTCGGCCCAGGCGACCTGCTCACCGAACGACGGCCGTGCGGCGGCCAGCTGGTAGGGCGCGCAGGTATACGTCGGCTGACAGCCGAGCGCCCGGTACCGGTCCATCAGCAGCCGCCCGCGGTCGGCGGCCCGGGGATCGCCATGCCACAGCTCCGGATGCAGCAGGTCGAGGGCGCCGACGTTGAGCGTGGTCGGCACCGTCACCTGCGCGCCGCCGTCGATGAGCCGCCGCACGAAGTCGACGCTCGCCTCGCCGTGGTAGAGGCAGGAGTCGACGTGGGCTCGGGTGATCGGGATCAGGCGGTCGGCACCCAGCACTTCGGCCGCCCGCACCACCAGGCGCATCGCGAGGGCTGGTCCATCCCCCGCGGCACCCGACAGGATCGACCGATCGCGATCCCCGAGGGCGAGGGTCAGCGCCCCGCCTCCTCGGCCTCGATCCGCGCGAGCTTCTCCAGCCGGGCGAGGTGTCGGCCACCGGTGAACTCGCTCGACAGGAATTCCCGCAGGCAGGCCTTCGCCACCTCGGTGCCGATGATCCGGGCCCCGAACGCGATGACGTTCGCATCGTTGTGCTCCCGCGCCAGGCGCGCAACGACGGGGTTGGTGCACTGCACGCAGCGGATGCCACGGACCTTGTTGGCGACGATCGCCTCGCCCGTGCCGCTCCCGCCCAGGACGATCCCAAGCTCGTACTCGCCACGCGACACGGCCCGGGCCACGGGCGCCACGAAATCGGGATAGTCGACCGCGTCGGCCGAGAACGTCCCGAAGTCGTGGTACTCCACTCGCAGCTCGTCGAGGAGGCTGCAGAGCTCGCCCTTGAGGGCGAAGCCGGCATGGTCGGAGCCGATGGCGACGCGCATGGCGCCGCTAGTCTATCGGCCCGATCACCGCCTCGATCTCGGTGCGGGACACGGCGCCTTCGCGCAGCAGCCTCGCTTTGGGAACGCTCAGGTCGAGCACCGACGAGGCCACGCCCCCGGGCACTCGTCCCCCGTCGAGGATGGCGGACGGCTCGTCGGAGTCGGCGAATGCGATGGCCACGTCATCCGCGTCCAGCGTCTCCGGCTCACCGGACCGGTTTGCGCTCGACACGGAGAGCGGCCCGGCGGCCTCCACCAGCGCGAGCGCGACCTCGTGGGCGGGAACCCGGAACGCCTGCGTCGCCGGCCCATCGGCCGCCGGCAGCACCAGGGTCAGCGCGCCCGGCCAGTACCGTTCCGCGAGGCGGGCTGCCCGGTCATCGGCCCTGAATCCCGCCCGGACGGCCTCGTCTGCCGACGCCACCAGCCATGGGACCGCCTTCTCCGGGTCGCGACGCTTGGCGGCGAAGAGACGGGCCAGGGCGTCGAGGTCCCCGGTGCGGCTGCCGATGCCGTAGACGGTGTCGGTCGGGAAGGCCACCAACCGGCCGCTGCGCAGCAGATCCGCCGCACGGGCGATGCCGGTTGGGTCGGCCGGGAGACGGTCGGCCATCCGTCAGCCGAGCGCCACGCGAACGACGCGCTCGATCCCGGCCAGGTCTCGCTGCGTGGTGACGGAGGTCGGCTGGGGGAGCGCGGCCACCATCTCGCGGACGGCCGCAGCCTGCCCCTCGCCGATCTCGAGCAACGCGACGCCGTCGGGCGAGATGCCGGTCGGCAGATCGGCGATCAGGCGCCGCAGCAGATCAAGCCCATCGGGACCGCCGTCGAGCGCGCGACGCGGCTCCCAGGCCAGCGAGCCCTCGCCGGACTCGACCTCGGCGCTGGTCAGGTAGGGCAGGTTCGCGACCAGGAGGTCCGCCCTGCCACCCGGCAGCGCCGCCGGTTCGAGGAGGTCACCGCACGCGAGCGTCACCGTCCCTCTCAATCCGTGGGCGGCCAGGTTCTCCGCCGCGAGCTCGAGCGCCTCGGCCGAGAGGTCGCTGGCGGCGAGGCGAAGGCGGCCGAGCATGATCGCCGTTCGAAATCGCAGCGCGAGGGCGAGGACTACGGCGCCGCTCCCGGTCGCCACCTCCCAGGCCTGTACGGTGGCGTCGTCTCGCACCAGCCGAGCAGCGACCTCGGCGATGGCGGCCTCGACCAGCAGCTCCGTCTCGGGGCGCGGAATGAGGGCGCGGGGGTCGGTCGCGATTCGCAGCGACAGCCACTCCTTGAAGCCCCGGATGTAGGCGATCGGCTCCCCCGCGGCGCGGCGCTCGACCCAGGCGGACAGCGCGGTGGCGTCCGCGGCCCCCAGCTCGGCGTCGGGGTGGGCATGCAGCCATGCCCGATCGCGCCCGAAGGCATGCCCCACCAGCAGCTCCGCGTCCAGGCGCGGCGACGGGATCCCGGCAGCACGCAGCGCGCCAGCTGCGTCCGCCACGAGACGGCCGGCACTGGACTGCAGCAGGGCGCCGGCGGGGGACTCAGGCGGAGTCATCGGCACCGATCCGCGCCAGCCGCGCCGCCTGGTCCGCCTCGGCCAGTGGCTCGATCAGGCGGTCGAGATCACCTTCGAGCAGGCCGGGTAGGTTGTGGACCGTGACCCCGACCCGGTGATCGGTGACCCGGTCGTCGGGGAAGTTGTAGGTGCGGATCTTCTCGGCGCGCTCGCCGCTGCCCACCTGCGACCGACGCTGCTCGCCCCGCTCCTCGGCCAGGCGCGCCTCCTCGATCTGCAGGAGCCGCGCGCGCAGGACCGAGAGCGCCTTGGCCTTGTTCTTGTGCTGGCTCTTCTCGTCCTGGATCGCCACCATCAGGCCGGTCGGCAGGTGGGTGATGCGCACGGCACTGTCGGTGGTGTTGACGCTCTGCCCACCCGGTCCGCTCGACCGATAGACGTCGATCCGCAGGTCCTTGTCCGGGATCTGGATCTCCACCTCATCGGCCTCGGGGAGGATGCTGACGGTGGCCGTGGAGGTGTGGATTCGGCCCGCCGCCTCGGTGGTGGGCACCCGCTGCACGCGGTGCACCCCGCTCTCGAACTTCAGGCGCGAGTAGGCGCCGTGCCCGGCAATCTCGGCGATCGCCTCCTTGACACCTCCGCCGGGACCCTCGCTGACGGAGATCAGGTCGAACTTCCAGCGCCTCCGCTCCGCGTAGCGCGCATACATCCGATACAGGTCGCCGGCGAAGAGCGCCGCCTCGTCGCCGCCCGTCCCGGCGCGCACTTCCAGGATGACGTCCCGATCGTCGTTCGGGTCGCGCGGCACGAGGAGACGCCGCAGCTCCGCATCCACCGCCTGCTCGCGGGCCTCGAGCGCGGTGAGCTCCTCGCGGGCCATGGCCCGCACCTCCTCGTCGGGGTCATGCGCCATCGATCGGGTCGCCTCGAGCTCCTCCCGGATCGCAGACCAGGCGCGGATCGCCTCCATCACCGGCTCAAGCCGGGCGAGCTCCCGCCCAAGCGCCTGCAGCCGCGCGGGATCGCTCGCCGCGGCCGGGGTGGCCATCTCGGCCACCACCGCGTCGTAGCTCGATTCGATCTGTCGCAGCCGATCGATCATCGGTTCGTCGGAGGCACTGCCTCTCGATCCGAGGCGAGGCACGACTCGAGCGAGGCAATGCTCACCTCCAGCATGCTGTGGTCCGGCGGTCGGGTGGTGAGCGCCTGCAGCCAGAGGCCCGGGGCGTAGATGGCGCGCACGAGCGGATTGCCGTAATGGCTCGCCCCGAAGCGCACCAGCTCGTAGGCGAACGCGGCGATCACCGGCACCAGGGCGATGCGTGACAGGAAGAGGAGCGGGAGCGGCACTCCGGCGCGGGGGATCAGGCCGAAGAAGAGGATGCTGATCACGACCACGATCAGCAGGAAGGTCGTCCCGCAGCGGGTGTGGGCGGTGCCGAAGCGATCGACCTCGTCGGGGGTCAGCGGACGCTCCGCCTCGTGGGCACTGATCGCCTTGTGCTCCGCCCCGTGGTAGGCAAACACGCGCCGCACATCGGCCATCCGCCCGATCAGCCAGATATAAGCGATGAAGACGGCGAGACGAATTCCGCCCTCGGCCAGGTTCGCCAGCAGGTCACTGGTCGTGGCCCTCTCCGCGAAGGTCGACAGGAAGAGCGGCAGGACGAAGAAGAGGCCGATGGCGAACCCGATCGAGATCACCATCGTGACCGCCATGGTCCCGCGGCCGATCTGGATGTCCTCGCCCTCGGCAGCGATGGCGGCGGATCGCATCAGCATCCGCGTCCCGATCACGAGCGCCTCGTAGAGGACCAGCACACCGCGCGCGAACGGGACCTTCGCCCACCGACCCCGTGCCATGGCGCGCGGGAGCGGCTCGCTGTAGGTTCGGATCTCGCCCGACGGCGGGCGAACGCTCATCGCCACCGTCGTGCGGCCGCGCATCATGACCCCCTCGATCAGCGCCTGCCCGCCATAGAAGAAATCGGGCATCCGGAACCGCGGCCGCTCGCCGGTGCGTGCGATCGACGCGATGACGAACGGGCCGGCAGCAGCCAGCAGCTCGGGGACCAGAAAGAGGAGATGGGGCGCCAGGCGCGCCGGCCACCGGGTCAGGTGGCGGCGCACGTCACGACTCGCGCTGCGATCGCTCCATGCGGCGCTGGAACCGCTCCACCTGGCCGGCGGTGTCGACGATGTTCTGGGTACCGGTGTAGAACGGGTGGCAATTGGCGCAGACCTCGACCCGGATCGAATCCACGGTCGAGCCGACCGTGAACGTGGTCCCGCAGACGCAGTGGACCTGCGCCTGATGGTACTGCGGATGAATATCGGCCTTCATGGCTTGGCTCCTGGGATCCCGCGGCCCCTAGGCCGCTGACGTGTCTGAACTGATGACGCTGACGCGCTTCTTGTGGCGCGTCTGGTGGCTGAACTTGACGGTCCCGTCGCTCGTGGCGAAGAGGGTGTAGTCGCGGCCCATTCCCACGTTCTCCCCGGGGTTGAAGGTGCTCCCCCGCTGCCGGACGATGATCGTCCCGGCGTTCACCTGCTGCCCGTCACCGCGCTTGACGCCGAGCCGCTGCCCCGCCGAGTCGCGGCCGTTCCGGCTCGAGCTGCCGGCCTTCTTGTGTGCCATGCCTCGCTACTCCTCTGCCTTCGGCTTGGTAGCCCGGCGTGCCTTCGGCTTCTCAGCCGCCGGCTCAGCTGGCAGTTTCGCCGCATCAGACGCTGCCATCTTCGCCCTCGGCGCCCTCGGCTTCGCTGCTCGGGGTGCCGCCTTCATGGCCTCGGCCGGGGCCTCAGCCTCCTCGGCCCTGGCCCTGGAGGCCGGCTTCCTCGCCGCCGTCGGGTTGATCGCATCGATCCGAACCCGCGTCATGTGCTGACGGTGTCCGGTCCTGCGACGGTACTTGACCTTCTGCTTGAACTTGAAGATGACCAGCTTCGGGCCCAGCGCCTCGCCGAGGATCGTGGCGCTCACCGATGCGCCGGCCACCGTGGGCGTCCCGATCGTGACGTCGTCGCCGTCGCCGATGAGCAGGACGCGATCGAAGGTGACCTGTGCGCCGGGCTCGCCGGGCTGGCCGTCAAGACGCTCCAGCATGAGCGTGGTGCCGGCCTCGACCCGATATTGCTTTCCGCCGCTGCTGAGGACGGCGTACATGATCGTCTCCGGGATCGCTGAAATGGATATCTACACAAACGCGGCACGAGCCGGACCGACGCACGGCGAAGCGGCCAGACGAGGTGCCCGCGGGACGGCGAGTCTACCGGGCGATGGGGGGAGTGTCAACGAAGAGGAGACGGGTTCGGACCGCCGGGCCGGCACGCAGCGGGAGGTCAAGGGCGCCCACCACGTCCTCCGGCCTGCCCGCGCCACTGGCGTCGAGCCGGAGCACCATCCGCAGCCTGCCTCGATGCGCCTCCTCGTCCACCTCGAGCACCTCGGCGTCCTCCAGGAGCGGGCGAAGGTCGCGCGGCCCTGCATCGGCGCGGCGCTCGCTCTCGCCGCGCCGACGCATCCCGGGCAGCTGGCGCGCTGCGAGCAGCCTCACCACCGCTCCGCGCAGCGCGTCACTGGTGAGCTCCGGCCCGTCGCGAACCTCGACCTCGTACTCGGCGGCTCGCAGCTGGGACGCGGCCGATGGGAAGCCATGCCACACCTCGCGCGCGTCAACGACCTCGATCCCCTCGGGCAGCAGCGCCGCCGCCGCCTGGATCTTGCCGACGGGCACGAGGTCGTCGAAGTAGGCCTCGAGGACTTCGCCGCGCAGCTCGATCCCGACCGGCAGGTTCGCGGCGAACTTCAGCCTCGGCCTCGGATGCTGGGCGTTGGATGTCGCGAGCGGGAGGCCCGCCTCCCGGAACGCACGCTCGAACTCGGTGAGCAGCTCGGCCTGCCGGATCCGCAGGGCGGGATGCCGGCGGGCGAAGAGGATCTGCCAGCGCTGGCGTGGCTGATCGGTGTTTCTGGTTGTCATCGGCCCCCGATGGTACCGCGCGACTAGAAGGTCGGCTTCCAGGAGTGCACACGGACCGACTGCAGCAGCCCCATCGCGAACAGGAGCGAGATCATCGAGGATCCGCCGTAGGTGATGAACGGGAGCGGGATCCCGGTCACCGGCATGATCCCCGTCACCATCCCGATGTTCACCGTGATCTGGAACAGGAGAAGGCTGCCAAGGCCGGCGGCGATGTTCGCCCCGAACGTGTCGCGCGCTCCCCATCCAATGCTGATCACCCGCCAGAGCAGGGCGGCGAAGAGCCCGAGCAGGATCATTCCGCCGATGAAGCCGAGCTCCTCCGCGATCACGGTGAAGATGAAGTCGGTCGACTGGACCGGCAGGAAGCCCAGCTGGTTCTGCCTCCCTGCGGTCAGCCCCTGCCCGAAGATGCCGCCCGATCCCACGGCGTTCAGGGCCTGGGTCACCTGGTAGCAGGCGCCCTGTGGATCCGCTGAGGGATCCAGGAAGCAGAAGAGCCGCTGGCGCTGGTAGTCCTCGAGGGCAGCCACGGCCACGGGCGCCAACGCCACCGTGGCCCCGCCCAGCAGCGCCAGCCATCCGACCCCGGCTCCACTCATGAACAGCATTCCGAGCAGGATGGCCACGAATACCAGCGCGGTCCCGAGGTCCGGCTGCCGGTAGACGAGGTACGTCGGCAGCGCCATCAGGAGGCCGGCCCCAACGATGGTGCTGAGGCGACCGATTCGCTCGCGACGCGAGCCGAGGAAGGCAGCCAGCACGACCACCATCAGGACCTTGCTAATCTCACTGAACTGGAAGTCGATGCCGACCACGCTGATCGACATTTGCGCCCCGAAGAGGTTTCTCCCGATCAGGACGGTCGCGACGAGGAGGCCCAGCACCAGCAGGTAGATCGGCGTCGCGAACGTCTGAAGCCAGTGGTAGTCGATGCTCGCCGCCACGAAGAAGAGGGTCAGGCCGATGCTCGTCCAGATCAGGGTCTTGACCGTCTGCGACAGGCCGCCATCGCCGCCGATGGCCTGGTAGTTGGCCGAGAAGCCCATCACCGTGCCGAATCCGACCAGGAGCACCAGGTACAGGAGCAGCTGCCAGTCGAACGCCCGCCAG